>NZ_JAWHNU010000101.1:0-9373 GCF_032582135.1 Pseudomonas syringae group sp. J309-1
GCATTGGGCCATGGATGGCCCGTTGCGGCGGCCCACGGTTCAGGATCTGCGGGCGGGTACACCGAGCGACAGCGAGGGGCCGAGTGGTGGGGCAAGAGCCTTTTGCTTACTTTTGGGCCCCAAAAGTGAGGCGCCGTAAGGGCGCAACCCCAAACCAGCCGTTGCCCAACTAACGGATATTCATACAAGTCCAAGCCGCTCCGCTATTTGATTCACTCCCCTCGATCCCACCCATCCCCCCATCTTTGCTAGAATCCGCCCCGCGCTGCACACCCTGCGCGTTTTTATTGAATGAATTTCTATCCGGTAGGCCCTTTGCGAGGGTCGCCACCTGGAGATACACATGACACAACAGCCGATGAATCAACCGATCGTCGTAGCGGCGCTATACAAATTCGTCACCCTCAGCGACTACGTCGAACTGCGCGAGCCGCTGCTCCAGGCGATGGTCGACAACGGCATCAAAGGCACCTTGCTGATCGCCGAAGAAGGCATCAACGGCACCGTATCCGGTAGCCGCGAAGGCATCGATGGCCTGCTGGCATGGCTCAAGAACGACCCGCGCATGATCGACATCGATCACAAGGAATCGTACTGCGACGAGCAGCCGTTCTATCGCACCAAAGTCAAATTGAAGAAAGAAATCGTGACCCTGGGTGTTGAAGGTGTAGACCCCAACAAAGCCGTCGGCACCTACGTCGAACCCAAAGACTGGAACTCCATCATCAGCGACCCGGAAGTGCTGGTCATCGACACCCGTAACGACTACGAAGTGTCCATCGGCACGTTCGAAGGCGCCATCGACCCCAAGACCACCAGCTTTCGCGAGTTTCCCGAGTACATCAAGGAACACTTCAATCCCGAAGTGCACAAGAAAGTCGCGATGTTCTGCACCGGCGGCATCCGCTGCGAAAAAGCCTCCAGCTACATGCTCGGTGAAGGCTACGGCGAGGTCTATCACCTCAAGGGCGGCATTCTCAAATACCTCGAAGAAGTCCCGCAGGATGAAAGCCTGTGGCGTGGCGAGTGTTTTGTGTTCGACAATCGTGTCACTGTCCGCCATGACCTGACCGAGGGCGACTACGATCAATGTCACGCGTGCCGCACGCCGATCAGCGCTGAAGACCGTGCCAGTGAGCATTACTCGGCGGGGATCAGTTGCCCTTATTGCTGGGACAGCCTGAGCGAGAAAACCCGTCGCAGCGCCATCGACCGCCAGAAGCAGATCGAACTGGCCAAAGCACGTAATCAGCCACACCCAATCGGTCGTAATTACCGTTTGGAAGACCGCCAGCCAGACGAGGCCTGATCCATGTCCACCCGCCTGCTTTATGTAATGGACCCGATGTGCTCCTGGTGCTGGGGATTTGCTCCTGTGGCGCAAGCGCTGGTTCAACAAGCGCAGGCGAGTGGTGTGGCGTTGCATCTGGTGATGGGTGGTTTGCGCACGGGTAGCGGGGCGGCGCTCGATCCGACCACTCGCCGTTACATCCTTGAGCACTGGCAAGCGGTTGAGAAAACCACCGGGCAGACGTTTCGTTTCGACGATGCGTTGCCCGACGGTTTTGTCTATGACACCGAGCCTGCATGCCGGGCCATCGTCGCCGCGCGTCATCTTGAGCCGGACTTTGCCTGGAAGCTGGTCGGGCTGATTCAGCAGGCGTTCTATATCGAGGGACGTGACGTCACGCGTGCCGCGGTGCTGGCTGAGCTTGCCGAGCAGGCTGGCTTGCCGCGTATCGAATTCGCTGCTGCCTTCGACAGCGCCGAACAGTTGGCCGCAACCCAGGCAGACTTCGCCTGGGTCCAGGATCTGGGTATCGCGGGTTTCCCGACCTTGTTGGCTGAGCGCAACGGTCAACTGGCGTTGTTGACCAATGGCTACCAGTCGCTGGAAGAACTCTCGCCTTTATTGGGCCGCTGGCTTGAGCGTGCTGCCAGTGCCTGACCCTCTTAAAACTGATCGGGACGAATCAAGCGTGACGTTCAACCGCTTGAGTTGGGCGCAGATTCGTCGCTTGGCTTCACGGCATAAAAAAGCGCTGTGGATCGCCAATGGTGTGGCGGTACTGGCTACGCTGTGTACCGTGCCGATTCCTCTGCTGTTGCCCTTGTTGGTGGATGAGGTGTTGTTGGGACACGGCGACAGCGCGCTGAAGTTCATGAATAACTTCCTTCCCGACAGCCTGCAAAAACCAGCCGGTTATATCGGCCTGATGCTGCTGTTCACCTTTGGTCTGCGTCTTGGCGCGCTGGTGTTCAACGTCGTGCAGGCCAAGCTGTTTGCCCGGCTGTCCAAAGACATTGTGTATCGCGTACGAATTCGCCTGATCGAGCGCCTGAAGCGCATCTCTCTGGGGGAATACGAAAGCCTGGGCGGCGGCACGGTCACTGCGCATCTGGTCACCGATCTGGATACGCTGGATAAATTCATCGGTGACACGCTGAGCCGTTTTCTGGTGGCGATGCTGACGCTGACGGGCACCGCATCGATTCTGATGTGGATGCACTGGAAGCTGGCGCTGCTGATTCTGCTGTTCAACCCGCTGGTGATTTACGCCACGGTGCAATTGGGCAAGCGGGTCAAACACCTCAAAAAGCAGGAGAACGACAGCACCTCGCGGTTCACCCAGGCTCTGACTGAAACGCTGGACTCGATTCAGGAAGTCCGCGCCGGTAATCGCCAGGGCTATTTCCTCGGTCGTCTGGGCGTGCGTGCCCGGGAAGTCCGTGATTACGCTACCGCTTCGCAATGGAAGAGTGACGCGTCCAATCGGGCCAGTGGGCTGCTGTTCCAGTTCGGGATCGATGTGTTCCGCGCCGCGGCCATGTTGACGGTGCTGTTTTCTGATCTGTCCATCGGCCACATGTTGGCGGTGTTCAGCTACCTCTGGTTCATGATCGGGCCGGTGGAACAGCTACTGAATCTGCAATACGCCTATTACGCCGCAGGCGGGGCGCTGACCCGAATCAACGAACTGCTCGCGCGTGCCGATGAGCCGCAGTATCCGGGAGGCGTCAATCCGTTCGCCGGTCAGAAAACCGTGGGCATTGAAGTGCGTGGTTTGAGCTTCGGTTACGGTGAAGAGAATATTCTCGATCAATTGAACCTGACGATTGCTCCCGGTGAGAAGATCGCCGTTGTGGGTGCCAGTGGCGGCGGTAAAAGTACTTTGGTGCAACTGCTACTTGGGTTGTACACGCCACAGGCCGGCACGATCAGCTTTGGTGGCGCGACCCAGCAGGAGATCGGTCTGGAAACCATTCGGGAGAATGTTGCGGTGGTGCTTCAGCATCCGGCACTGTTCAACGATACGGTACGTGCCAACCTGACCATGGGCCGCGAGCGCAGCGACGAAGCGTGTTGGCGAGCGCTGGAAATCGCCCAGCTCGAATCGACCATTCGCAGCTTGCCGCAAGGGCTCGACAGTGTTGTGGGACGCTCGGGTGTGCGACTGTCTGGCGGTCAGCGTCAGCGTCTGGCTATCGCCCGGATGGTATTGGCCGATCCCTGCGTAGTGATCCTCGACGAGGCCACCTCGGCACTCGACGCCGCAACGGAATACAGCCTGCATCAGGCGCTGTCGCGGTTTCTCAGTGGCCGCACCACATTGATCATTGCTCACCGTTTATCCGCGGTGAAGCAGGCCGATAAAGTGCTGGTTTTCGATGGTGGTCGTATTGCAGAGCAGGGCGATCATCAGCAATTAATTGCTGAAGGTGGGCTGTACGCAAAGCTTTACGGTCATCTGCAGCACATTTAATTCCCACGGTTACTTGCCAGAATCCCATTTAGGGTCTTTCTTGGTAGTTGGTAACACCGCGTTAACAGCGTTCTTTCACCCATGTAACGCTCGCTGATTTCTCTTTATGTGCACTGCATCGCGATTCCATCATGCGAGGCGGTAGTGTGTTTCAGATTCAAGAAAATTCCCTGAACGGTTTCATGGATTTGACCTAGTCTCTGGGCAGGATGAATTGAAGACAGCTTGATGAGCATCTGGCATCGCTTATGAAAGGGAACCCATGAAGCAAAAGCGGATCCTCGAAAAGCCCCGCCTGTTGGGCATCGTATGGCCATTTATCGCTGTCGCGCTGTTTCAGGCGTTATTGGGGGGTGTCAGCCTCTACATGCTTTCAGCCGTGCGCAGCTATGTCGGCGGCGAAAGCCTATGGTCCAAGGGGCAGAAAGACGCCATTTATTACCTGAATCTCTACGCCAATGGCCACGAAGAGATCAATTTCCAGCGCTACGAGCAGGCGATTTCAATACCCGAGGGCGGCCACGCGCTTCGCGTAGCGCTGGATCAGCCGGTTCCGGATATCAAAAAAGCGACAGATGGCTTCCTGCAAGGCGGGAATCATCCTGATGACGCCGCGAGTGTCATCTGGCTGTATGTGAATTTTCGTGAATTGGGTTACATGAAAAAAGCCGTCGACCAATGGCGGCTGGGCGATGACTTTCTGATCCAGCTGGATACGCTTGCTCATCAGATGCATGAACGTATTTCGTCGGGCGCAGCTACCGAGGCCGAAATTAGTGAATGGCGCGCCCAAATCACCGCCATCAATGAAAGCGTGACGCCAGTAGCCAGAGCGTTCAGTAACGCCCTGAGCGAAGGCTCCCGAGGGATTCTGCGATTACTGCTGGTCATTAACCTGGCGACGGCGGTGGTGCTGATTATTCTGGCGTTGCTCAGGACGCACAAACTATTGACTCAGCGCCATGCCTTCGCGGATGCCCTTCAGGTGGAGAAAGAGCGTGCGCAGGTCACGTTGGAGTCGATTGGTGATGGCGTGATTACGACTGACGTCGAGGGCGCTATCGTTTACATGAACCCGGCTGCTGAAGGGCTGACCCACTGGAAAAACTTTCAGGCCAGTGGTCTCCCGCTTGCGGCGTTATTCAACCTGCTTGACGAAAATGACCGCAAAGACAGCTCAACCCTGATCGAGCATATTCTCAGTGGTCAGCTCAGCGGTGGCAGCGAGCATTCAAAACTCATCCAGCGTCTGGACGGCAGCACCGTTTCAGTGGCGTTGGTCGGGTCGCCGATCTTTACCGATGGCAGGGTCAGCGGCACGGTGCTGGTGCTGCACGACATGACGCGGGAGCGGCAGTACATCGCCAATCTGTCCTGGCAGGCGACCCACGATGCACTGACCGGGCTGGCCAACAGACGTGAGTTTGAATATCGCCTGGAACAGGCGCTTGATGGGTTGGCCCGGCAAGCGAGCCAGCATTCCGTGATGTACCTGGATCTGGATCAGTTCAAGCTGGTCAACGACACCAGCGGTCATGGGGCCGGTGACGAACTGCTGCGGCATATTTGCACGGTGCTGCAACAGGGCTTGCGTGAAGGCGACACGCTTGCACGGTTAGGCGGTGACGAGTTCGGCATTTTGCTGGAGAACTGCCCGCCGGAGACGGCTGAAACGATTGCGGAGTCCTTGCGCCAGACTGTTCAGAGCCTGAACTTTGTCTGGAAGGGCAGGCCGTTTGTCAGCACGGTCAGTATTGGCCTGGTGCATATTTCTCAACTTCCAACGACGCTGGAGGCGTTGCTGCGTTCGGCAGATATGGCGTGCTACATGGCCAAGGAAAAAGGTCGTAACCGCGTTCAGGTCTATCACGCCGAGGACTCCGAAGTGTCCATGCGCTTTGGTGAGATGGCGTGGGTGCAGCGTTTGCACATGGCGCTGGACGAGAACCGTTTCTGTCTGTTCTCCCAGCAGATCGCCGGTATCGGCCAGCATGCTCAGGATGACAGCGGGCATATCGAAATCCTCTTGCGCCTGCGTGATGAGGCCGGGCGCATGATCTTGCCCGAGAACTTCATTCCGGCTGCCGAGCGCTATGGTCTGATGACTCAGCTGGATCGCTGGGTGGTGCGCAATGTTTTCGAGATCATTGCCCGGGGCCGGGATGTTGAGCGTTACGCCGGACCTATGACGGTGTGTGCGATCAACCTCTCGGGGGCGAGCATCGGCGATGATGCTTTTCTTGATTACCTGAAGCTGCAGTTCCGGACTTATGACATCCCCCCGTCATTGATTTGCTTCGAAATCACCGAAACCATCGCGATTGCCAATCTGGGCTGCGCGATTCGTTTCATCAATGATTTAAAAGCGCTGGGCTGCAAGTTTTCCCTCGATGACTTCTGTGCCGGCATGTCGTCGTTTGCCTACCTCAAGCACTTGCCAGTGGACTATCTGAAGATCGATGGCAGCTTCGTCAAAGACATGCTCGATAACCCCATCAACCGCGCCATGGTCGAGGTGATCAATCACATTGGCCATGTCATGGGCAAGCGCACCATTGCCGAATTCGTCGAAACGCCCCAGATCGAGATCGCACTGCGTGAGATCGGAGTTGACTTCGCTCAGGGATATCTGATTGAACGTCCTCAGTTGTTCACGTGCCAAAGTCTTCATGCACGCCCTTCAAGGGCCGTCCCGTTGTTGTTCAGCACGCCAGGAACATTCCGATAAGCCATTAACTTCACGAAAAGGAGCCACACAGTGATCGATACTTTCAGCAGAACCGGTCCGCTCATGGAAGCCAGCAGTTATCCGGCTTGGGCACAGCAATTGATCAAGGATTGCAGTTTCGCTAAATCCAGAGTGGTCGAGCACGAGCTTTACCAACGCATGCGGGACGGGCGCCTGAGCCCTAAAGTCATGCGTCATTATTTGATTGGCGGCTGGCCGGTGGTTGAGCAGTTCGCCATCTACATGGCCAACAGCCTGGCGAAGACCCGCTTTGCCCGCCATCCCGGCGAGGACATGGCGCGCCGCTGGTTGATGCGCAATATTCGCGTGGAGCTTAACCATGCTGACTATTGGGTAAATTGGGCGGATGCCCACGGTGTCAGCCTTGATGACCTCAAGGCTCAGCATGTGTCTCCCGAGTTGCATGCGCTGAGTCACTGGTGCTGGCACACCAGTTCGTCTGACTCATTGGTGGTGGGTATGGCTGCGACCAATTACGCCATCGAAGGCGCCACGGGGGAGTGGGCGGCTGTCGTGTGCTCCTCGGACGTATACGCCGACGGGTTTCCCGAGGAGTCGCGCAAGCGTGCGATGAAGTGGCTGAAGATGCATGCGCAATATGATGACTCGCACCCTTGGGAAGCGCTGGAAATCATCTGTACGCTGGCGGGCAATAACCCAAGCGTGCAATTGCAGACTGAACTGCGGCAGGCGGTCACCAAGAGTTATGACTACATGTATCTCTTTCTGGAGAACTGCATGCAGTTGGAAAAGACAAAATCGCCTCGCACCCGAGTGGCCGAATTGGAAACCTGAGTTTCAGCCTGCCATCGCGAGACGATTTCGGCCTTGCCGCTTCGCGACGTACAGCGCGATATCGGCGCGCCGCATGAGGCTGCCGGCAGACTCCGCCGGCAGCAGCGTTGAGCCACCCAGGCTGATCGTCAACTCCAGGGTTTTATCCAGCCCTGGGTGCATCAGTTCTTGAGCTGCCTTACGCAGTCGTTCCCCCATCAAACCTGCTGCATCGCGACCCGTGTTGGACAGCACGACCAGAAACTCTTCGCCGCCATAGCGAAATATCCGGTCGACGTTTCTCAGCTCGCTTTTAATCGCCTGAGCGATGAATTTGAGTACGTCATCGCCGGTGGCGTGGCCGTAGGTGTCGTTGACGCGCTTGAAGTGATCGATATCCAGCATCAGCACTGACAGTGGCTGGGCGTTGCGTCGTGCGAGTTCTATCTCGCGAGCCAGGGTTTGATCCATGGCCATGCGGTTGCCAGTCTCGGTCAGTGGATCGCGCAACGCACTTTCCATGGCGGCCCGGTACAGCAGCGCGTTACGCAGCGGGAACAGTATGCAGGTCATGAGGGATTCCAGCGCCGCAAATTCCTCTTCGCTGAAGCGCACGTTACGCTCGAAGGTAAACAGGCCCAGAACTTCGCCTTCATTACTGAGGTTGTAACTGATGCTGTGTGGAGCACGTTCGCCCATCTGCATGTACAGATCACTTTCAGCGTATTCGTAGCTGAGCCCATCAAGCGGGACCACGCGCTGAACACCCCGGAAAAACATCCCCAGGATTCGCTCCGCTTCCAGGCTGGTTTGCAATTGCTGACCGAGCTGTTGCACCAATTGCGTCAAGCCGACAGGCGGCTGTACGTTGTTCTGAACCTGTCGTTGATGCATGCCCAATCGTTTCATTTTGGCTGCATCAAAATTAATTGCTTTGGGTGATTTAGGAGAAATCATGGCGTCATTCCTCAGCGCGCATTGCTGGATAAGCTGAGTCAGAGCGAAAGTCGTGCCAGTCTTTGAAATTAAATATAACGCTTTAAATACAAGGGCTTGGGAGGGGTGGCAAGCAGGTTTTCGTCTAGGGGCGACATAACCTTGACTTGCGGGACTCGCCAGTCACCCGCCGATGACGGTTTTCCGTCACAGCGGGGTGGGGCGATGTTATTGCGCGTTAAGGGCCTGGCCGTTGACGTCGCTGCTGTCCGGGCCCATCAGGTACAGATAGACCGGCATGATCTCTTCCGGAGTCGGGTTGTTCTGAGGGTTTTCTGCCGGATAAGCCTGGGCGCGCATGCTGGTGCGTGTGGCGCCAGGGTTGATGCTGTTGGAGCGCACCGATGCCACGGTATCGAGTTCGTCAGCGAGGGTTTGCATCAGGCCTTCCGTCGCAAACTTCGAAACCCCGTAAGCGCCCCAGTACGCTCGGCCCTTGCGGCCAACGCTACTGGAGGTGAAGACCACCGAGGCATCTTTGGACAGCTTGAGCAATGGTAGTAGCGTGCTGGTCAGCATGAACATCGCGTTGACGTTGATGTGCATGACCTGCATGAAGTTTTCCCCGGACAACTGCTCAAGGGGTGTACGCGGACCGATGATTGAGGCGTTGTGCAGCAGGCCGTCAAGGTGGCCGAATTCTTTTTCGATCATGGCCGCCAGTTCATCGTATTGATGGGGCAGCGCGGTTTCCAGATCGAAAGGGATGACCCCTGGCTTGGCGTGACCCGCAGCTTCGATTTCGTCATACACGTTAGTCAGGTTGGCTTCGGTTTTACCGAGCAACAACACGGTGGCGCCATGTGCCGCGTAGGTTTTCGCAGCCGCAGCACCAATGCCGCGTCCAGCGCCAGTGACCAGAATCACCCGACCAGTGAGCAGGTCGGGGCGGGGGGAGTAATCGAACATGGGTTACCTCTTTAAACCGGGTTGGCGGCCTGCGCAGATACCTGTGGGAGCCGGGCTTGCCCGCGATAAGAGCGCCGCAGACATAAAGTCAATTGCGTCCAGCTTTATCGCGGGCAAGCCCGGCTCCTATCAAACATCACTCCAATAATGGATTTGAAACGCGGACCTTGTAGGAGCTAAC
>NZ_JAWHNU010000102.1:0-8608 GCF_032582135.1 Pseudomonas syringae group sp. J309-1
GGCGGCGGCCCCACGCAGCAATGTCGGATTACGGGTATGCCGAGCGACAGCGAGGCACCCAGTGGTGGGGCAAGAGCCTTTTGCTTACTTTTGGGCTCCTTCAAAAGTGAGGCGCTGTAAAAGCGCAACCAATATCAACCATGCCCGCAGTAACGGATATGCACACAAAAATCCCTGCATGGAAAAAATGCGTACATACCCATGCTTATCGCGGGCAAGCCCCCCGCAAAGGCAGCGCCAGGGCGCTTACTCGTCATACCCCAGATTCGGCGCCAGCCAGCGCTCGGTCACGCTTAGCTCCTGACCTTTGCGCGCGGTGTAGCTTTCCACCTGATCCTTGTCGACCTTGCCCACGGCGAAGTATTGCGCCTGCGGGTGGGCGAAGTACCAGCCGCTGACCGCTGCCGCCGGGAACATGGCGTAGTGTTCGGTGAGGAACACGCCACTTTTGCCTGGCTTGCCATCCGGCATCGGGTCCAGCAACTGGAACAGGGTGCCTTTCTCGGTGTGATCCGGGCAGGCTGGATAGCCGGGAGCAGGGCGGATGCCCGCGTATTGCTCTTTGATCAGCGCATCGTTGTCCAGTTGCTCATCCTTGGCATAACCCCAGTGCTCTTTACGCACTTGTTGGTGCAGCCACTCGGCGCAGGCTTCGGCGAGACGGTCGGCGAGGGCTTTGACCATGATTGCGTTGTAGTCATCGCCAGCATCCTGATAGGCCTTGGACACTTCTTCAGCGCCAATGCCCGCCGTGGTGATGAAGCCGCCCACGTAGTCAGTGATGCCGCTGTCTTTAGGTGCAACGAAGTCGGCCAGCGAGAAGTTCGGTTTGCCGTCGGTCTTGATGATCTGCTGGCGCAGGTGATGCAGCTTCGCCAATGGCTGGCCGTCGTCGCCATAGACTTCCAGATCGTCGTCATTCACCTGATTGGCGGGCCAGAAGCCAAATACGGCACGTGCGCTGATCAGCTTTTCGTCGATCAGCTTGCGCAGCATTTGCTGGGCATCGGCGAACAATGACGTGGCGGCCTCGCCTACGACTTCGTCAGTGAGGATGCGCGGGTACTTGCCTGCCAGATCCCAGGAGATAAAGAACGGCGTCCAGTCGATGTATTCGGCCAGCACGTCCAGATCGATGTCTTCCAGCACCCTGGCGCCGGTAAACGTCGGCTTGACCGGGTCGTAGGCTGCCCAGTCAAATTGCGGCTTCTTGGCGACGGCAGCGCCATAGCTCAGGCGCTCGGTGCGAGCGCTGCGAGCCGAAGTACGCTCACGCACTTCGATGTATTCAAGACGGGTTTTCTCGATGAAGGCCGGTTTCAGCTCTTTGGACAGCAACTGTGTGGCGACGCCAACGGCACGAGAGGCGTCCGTTACGTAGATCACCGCGTCGTTGCTGTACTTGGGTTCGATCTTCACTGCGGTGTGGGCTTTGGAGGTGGTCGCACCGCCGATCATCAACGGCAGGTGGAAGTCCTGACGCTGCATTTCCCGGGCAACGTGGACCATTTCATCCAGCGAAGGGGTAATCAGCCCCGACAGACCGATGATGTCGCACTTCTGTTCTTTCGCCACCTGCAGGATCTTCTCTGCAGGGACCATCACGCCCAGGTCGACGATGTCATAGCCGTTACAGCCCAGCACCACACCGACGATGTTCTTGCCGATGTCGTGCACGTCGCCCTTGACCGTGGCCATGAGGATTTTGCCTTTGGCTTCTGGCTTGTCGCCTTTCTCCAGCTCGATGAACGGGATCAAGTGGGCAACCGCCTGCTTCATCACACGAGCGGACTTGACTACCTGCGGCAGGAACATTTTTCCCGAACCGAACAGGTCGCCGACGATGTTCATGCCGGACATCAGCGGGCCTTCAATCACCTCGATCGGGCGTGCAAAGGACTGGCGGGACTCTTCAGTGTCTTCAACGATGTGCGTAGTGATGCCTTTGACCAGCGCATGCTCCAGGCGCTTGTTCACCGGCCAGCCGCGCCACTCTTCGGTCTCCGCTTCTTTAACGCTGCCATCGCCCTTGAACTTGTCGGCAATTGCCAGCAAGGCGTCGGTGCCGTCAGTTGTGCGGTTGAGTACTACGTCTTCGACACAGTCACGCAACTCGGCCGGGATCTGGTCGTAGATCTCCAGCTGACCGGCGTTGACGATGCCCATGCTCAGGCCGTTACGGATCGCGTACAGCAGGAATACCGAGTGAATCGCTTCCCGCACCGGGTTATTGCCCCGGAACGAGAACGACACGTTGGACACACCGCCCGAGGTCAGCGCGTAAGGCAGTTCATCGCGGATGTAGGCACAGGCATTGATGAAATCGACTGCGTAGTTGTTGTGCTCTTCGATACCGGTGGCGATGGCGAAGATGTTCGGGTCGAAAATGATGTCTTCCGGCGGGAAGCCCACTTCATTGACCAGAATGTCGTAAGAGCGTTTGCAGATTTCCTTCTTGCGGGCTTCGGTATCGGCCTGACCGGCTTCGTCGAACGCCATGACCACAACCGCAGCACCATAGCGCTTGCAGAGTTTTGCGTGATGAATGAACTGCTCGACGCCTTCTTTCATGCTGATCGAGTTGACGATGCCTTTGCCCTGGATGCACTTGAGGCCAGCTTCGATCACTTCCCACTTGGAAGAGTCGATCATGATCGGCACCCGGGAAATGTCCGGTTCACCGGCGATCAGGTTGAGGAAGGTCACCATGGCCTTCTTCGAGTCCAGCATGCCTTCGTCCATGTTGATGTCGATCACCTGGGCGCCGGCTTCGACCTGTTGCAGGGCGACTTCCAGGGCTTCGGTGTAGTTATCTTCACGGATCAGGCGGGCAAAGCGGGCGGAACCGGTAATGTTGGTCCGCTCGCCGACGTTGACGAACAGCGAGTTGCGATCAATGGTGAACGGTTCAAGGCCCGACAGGCGACAGGCTTTCGGGATATCCGGAATCTGCCGCGGCGCATAACCGGCGACGGCTTCGGCGATGGCCTTGATGTGGCCCGGTGTGGTGCCGCAGCAACCGCCGACGATGTTCAGAAAGCCGCTTTGCGCGAATTCTTCAATGATTTTTGCCGTCTGACTCGGCAGCTCGTCGTACTCGCCGAATTCGTTAGGCAGGCCCGCGTTAGGGTGCGCGGAAACGTAGGTGCTGGCTTTGTTTGACAGCTCTTGCAGATAAGGACGCAGATCGCTGGCACCCAGCGCGCAGTTCAAGCCGACCGAAATCGGCTTGGCGTGGCTCACCGAGTTCCAGAACGCTTCAGTGGTCTGACCGGACAAGGTACGGCCGGAGGCGTCGGTGATGGTCCCGGAAATCATGATCGGCAATTCAAAACCGATCTCTTCGAAAACACCTTGCACAGCAAAGATCGCGGCCTTGGCGTTCAGGGTATCGAAAATGGTTTCGATCAGGATCAGGTCCGCGCCGCCCTCGATCAGGCCACGTGTCGCTTCGGTGTAGTTTTCCACCAACTCATCGAACGTGACGTTGCGATAACCAGGGTTGTTAACGTCCGGTGAAAGCGAGCATGTGCGGCTGGTCGGGCCGAGAACACCCGCGACGAAACGCGGCTTGTCCGGCGTTTCCAGGGTCTTGGCATCAGCGACTTTACGCGCTAGCCGAGCGCCTTCAACGTTCAGCTCATAAACGATCTCTTCCATGCCGTAGTCGGCCTGGGAAACCTGAGTCGCGTTGAAGGTGTTGGTCTCCAGAATATCGGCACCGGCATCCAGATAGGCCTTTTCGATAGCGCCGATCACGTCCGGGCGGGTCAGCACCAGCAAGTCGTTGTTGCCCTTGACGTCGCTGGGCCAGTCAGCAAAGCGTTTGCCGCGATAGTCTTCTTCCTCGAGGCGATAGCTCTGGATCATGGTGCCCATGCCGCCGTCGAGGATCAGGATCCTCTGCTGAAGAGCTTGCTGGAGAGCATGAAGACGGGCGCTGCGATCAGACATAGGGCTACCTGGAAAAGATCGATACAGAAAGGTCGAAATGATAGCAAACCCGAACGGTTTTGGTGTTGATAAGACTTTGGTATGAATATCGCTCATGTTGGGCCGCAATAACCTCTGTAGAATTACGGCGTTTTTTCATCTTTTCAGACCTTTTGGACGCTGGATATGCCGTATCGCTTGGTTATAAGCATCGCAGTGTTGTCGATGTGCGGCATATTTCAGGTTCAAGCGGGCGACAAGCCCGTGCAGCCGAACATTTCCTATGTTCGGGATATCCAGCCCATCCTTACCGAGAAGTGCGTTGCCTGTCATGCCTGCAATGATGCGCCGTGCCAGTTGAATCTGGGCGCCGGGGAGGGCGTCGCTCGGGGTGCCAGCAAGGTTCCGGTCTACGAAGGCGATCGCAGCGTGGCTCAAGCGCCCACCCGTTTGTTCATCGATGCCAGCGGACCGAAAGCCTGGGAGAGCAAGGGTTTCTACTCGGTGCTTGATGCCCAGGACAGCCAGGCTGCGTTGATGAGCAGAATGCTGGACTTGGGGCGTAACGTGCCGCTGGAACCGAACGCGAAGATCCCGGCTGAAATCGTGCTGGGCCTCAATCGGGAAAATCTTTGCGCTCAGCCGGGAGAGTTCAATGCCTACGCTCAGGCTCATCCCAAGGAAGGCATGCCCCTTGCCGTTGCCGGGTTGAGCGACACTGAGTACGAGACCCTGCAACGCTGGTTCGCCGTGGGTGCTCCGGTGGATGACAAGGCGCAAAGCCCCTCAATCAGTGAACTGGCGCAGATTACTGAGTGGGAAACCTTGCTCAATCAGCCCGGTTCAACTCAGGCACTGGTGGGCCGCTGGCTGTACGAGCACCTGTTCCTTGCGCACATCTACTTTGCAGGTGGTGAGCCGGGGCATTTCTTTCAATGGGTACGTTCGCGGACGCCAAGCGGTCAGCCCATTGATGTGATTGCCACCCGCAGGCCGGACGATGATCCCGGCAGCGACTTTTATTACCGCCTTACGCAAGTCAAAGGTGTGATCGTCCACAAGACGCACATTACTTATGCGCTGGGTCCGCAGAAGATGGCACGGGTCAAACAGCTGTTCTATGGCAACGACTGGCGTGTGGATTCGCTGCCGGGCTATGGCCCCGGACGTCGTGCCAATCCGTTTGAAACCTTTGAAGCGATTCCTGCCGCCGCGCGCTATCAGTTCATGCTGGATAACGCCGAGTACTTTGTCCGTACTTTTATTCGCGGGCCTGTGTGTCGGGGGCAGATCGCAACGGACGTGATTCGCGACCAGTTCTGGGTGACGTTTCAGGATCCGGCCCATGATCGCTATATCGTCGATGCCCGCTATCGGGGGCTGGCCACGCCACTGCTGGCGATGCCGGGGCAGAACGATGATGTCGGCAGTGTGCTTGGTCTGTGGCACGCCTATCGGGACAAACGCAACGAATACGAAGATCTGCGCCGTGACAGCTACGCGCATATGCCTCCGCCGGGCTGGGCCACGTTGTGGGCTGGTAACGATAACTCGCTGCTGACAGTCTTCCGTCACTTCGACAGTGCTTCGGTCAATAAAGGCCTGATCGGTGACGTGCCACAGACTTTCTGGCTGTTCGACTACCCGCTGCTGGAGCGCACGTATTATCAACTTGCGGTGAATTTCGACGTTTACGGAAACGTGTCCCATCAGGTGCAGACTCGGCTGTATTTCGACCTGATCCGTAACGGCGCCGAAGTTAACTTTTTGCGGCTGATGCCCGCAGACAAACGCGACGACCTGTTGAGCGACTGGTATCGCAACGGCGGCAAACTGAAGATGTGGCTGGATTATCAGGACATCGACGATGACACGCCGAGTGGCATACCGCTGGATGAAAAAGGTCCGAAGCGCGATTTCGCCCTGAAGCTGATAGAGCGGTCAGGTACGTTGAATGCTGCGCCGGATCCGATCAATCGTTGCACTGGAGCTTATTGTTCCCGAGCGGGTATCAGTGACAGTTTCGCTCAGGTCGAGCAGTCCTTGAGCCATTTGACGTCCCGACCTGCGGCGGGCTTGAAAGTGATCGATTATCTGCCTGAAGCGACGATGCTGCGGATCGAGGACAGCAGCGGCAAGCGGATGATGTACAGCATGCTGCGTAACCGGGCGCATACGAACGTGGCGTTTTTACTGGGTGAGTCGCACCGCTATGAGCCGGGACTGGACTCGCTGACGATTTACCCCGGTGTATTGGCCAGCTATCCAAACTTCATGTTCAACGTACCTGCCAGCGAGGTGCCCGAGTTTGTTCAGCTCATGCAGCAAGCCAGGCATCAGGCACAGTTCGAGAAGATTGTGGAACGATGGGGCGTGCGGCGCAGCAACCCGCAGTTCTGGACGTATTTCCATGACCTGACTCGCTACATTCAGGAGACGGACCCTGTTGAGGCGGGTGTGATGGACATGAATCGGTACGAGAATCTGTAGATTTGCGTCGCGCTTATCGTCGGAATGCCGCCCAGGCCAAGCCTCAAACAGAGACCTGATGCCCTTTTGGAGCGAGGCTTGCCCGCGAAGAACGAATACGCGGTGTACCTGAATAATCTCATCGGCCGATTCGCGGGCAAGCCTCGCTCCAACAACGAAAATCCGCTCGGCGCATCGGGCACGATGTACGCAAATTCAATTCCATAAAACCCGGCCAACCCACACCCCACATGGCCCGCAGCCATCTACCGCTGACCGGAAAACTCATTTTTTCATGACCTTTTGTGAACTATCACGGTCCGACCCCGTGAGTGTCCTTGTGCATGCGGGTGTATTCGCGGCCTTGGATTGTTGTTTAAAGAGGCAATGAGGTTTGTGATGTTGATTTCTGTTCAAGCCCTGCGGGCACTCGCCGCGTGGGTCGTTGTATGTCATCACTTTATGCAGATTTTCTTCAACTTCCACGCCAGTGGCCCGATTGGCGACTTTTTCGTGACGAAGGGGGCAGTGGGGGTTGATATCTTTTTCGTCATCAGTGGCCTGGTGATCTTTCTCTCTACTCAGAACAGCGAAATGCCGGCCAGGCGCTTCATGCTCAATCGTATTATCCGGATCGTCCCCGCTTATTGGTTTTACACGGCAGCCATGGGTCTTTTACTGGTATTTGCTGCGCCGTTGCTTCCACATCAGGTGATTAACTGGCAGACGTTCATGCTTTCGTTGTTTTTCATCCCTGCGGAAAATCCCGGTGGTTATGGCCTGTACCCCACACTCAACGTGGGCTGGACGCTTAACTACGAGATGTTCTTCTATCTATTGTTCTCCACCGTCTTCCTGTTCAAGCAGCGTCATCGGCCATTGATCGTGGCTGCGGCGCTGTTCGCAGTGTGTGAAGTGTTGGCGCGTTCCGGGCTGATCAGCCGTTTTTATGGCAACGACATTATTTATGAGTTCTTGCTCGGTATTGGCATAGGCATCATTTATCGCCGAGGCTGGATCAAGGAAGGGTTCTGGCTACCGTTGCTGGGTATCGCCACGGGGCTGGTGGTCATTTATCACGTAGGCGGCGATCAGCAGCGGTTGCTTAACTGGGGCCTGCCAAGCGCGTTGATCGTGCTGTCGTGTATCGCCATGGAGCCAGTATTCCGGGGCAACAAGCTGCTTAAAGTGCTGGGCGACTGTTCCTATTCGGTTTATCTGCTCCACGTATTGGTACTGTACGGTGGCTGGCTTGCTTCGCAGCATTACGACCTTAACCCTTACCTGGTATTCGCCATTTGTGTGCCTGTCATCGCGCTTGGCGCATGGATAAGTTACGAATGGCTGGAGAAGGGTTTATACCGTCGCATGAAGGGTTGGCTCGACGATCGACGGGCCAGAAACGCTTCTCAAGCGCTTTCCTGACAAAAATACTAGGACTTTGTGTGAAGCTGGCGATTGGCGTAAACTGCCCGCACGTCTGCGAGGAATTTTCATGACCGCTATTACAATTACCGATGCTGCCCACGATTACCTGGCCGATCTGCTGGAAAAGCAGAACACCCCGGGCATTGGCATCCGCGTGTTTATTACCCAGCCTGGCACCCAGTACGCTGAAACCTGCATTGCCTACTGCAAGCCCGGCGAAGAAAAACCGGAAGACAAGGCCATCGGCCTGAAGAGCTTCACTGCCTGGATCGATGGTTTCAGCGAAAACTTTCTGGACGATGCCGTTGTTGATTACGCCACCGACCGCATGGGCGGCCAGCTGACGATCAAGGCACCCAACGCAAAAGTACCGATGGTCAACGCTGATAGCCCGATCAACGAGCGCATCAACTACTACCTGCAAACCGAGATCAACCCCGGATTGGCCAGCCACGGCGGTCAGGTCACGTTGATCGATGTGGTTGAAGAGCAGGAGCAGCACATCGCTGTTCTGCAATTCGGCGGCGGTTGCCAGGGTTGCGGTCAGGCTGACGTAACGCTGAAAGAAGGCATCGAGCGCACATTGCTTGAGCGCATTCCAGAGCTGCACGGCGTACGCGACGTGACCGACCACACGCAGAAAGAAAACGCTTACTACTAAGCAGTTTGCTGCGCCGTGTTAAAAAGCCCCGACGCGTTCGGTAATGCTGTTCACTTAAGCATTTGAGTCCAAGCCGGGCTTTATAGAGAATCCGATGTCAGACCCCCGGCATCGGAT
>NZ_JAWHNU010000103.1:0-8294 GCF_032582135.1 Pseudomonas syringae group sp. J309-1
AGCGGTAGTTCAGTCGGTTAGAATACCGGCCTGTCACGCCGGGGGTCGCGGGTTCGAGTCCCGTCCGCTGCGCCATACATAGCTTCGAGGCCCTTGAACTCCTTGAAGCGAAAGAAAGCGACCTTAACGGGTCGCTTTTTTTTTGCCTGATTTTTATGTTCAGGTGTGACGCCCTCGCGGCTGAAGTCCTCCGGGAAATGCCGTCCGTTGATTGAAATGCATATCATGTGGGCGTAGGGGTATCCATGGCGTCACTATCTTTGGCCGCAACCATCGGACCTGTAGGAGCTCACCGAGGTTACGAGGCCAGCGATAGCGGTTTGTCTGACACTCTGCCATCGCTGGCCTCGTAACCTCGGTGAGCTCCTACAGGAATGGGTTCAGCCTGCAAAATGCATTGTGTTTGATAGGTCTTTGTTTACTGCGAGACAGTGCCGCTCCTACGGCCTATTTATCGGCACGCAAACCCTCGAGCAACGCCTCCCAGCTGCCAAACAGCGCATTTGAGCTGATCAGGCGTCTTTGCTTGCCAGCCCCGAGCACAAGCGCAGGAACGCCGCTCGTGCCCATCTGACCCATTAACGCCTGCGCTACCTTGACCCGCTCACGGGAATGACTCGGTAACCCATCATCCTGCGCAAGCAACAGGCTGGCAGCCTCGCTCAGTCCCATGCCCGTGAGAATGCGAGCAAGAACCTCAAGGTCGGTGATATCCAGCCCCCCAACATAGCGGCCGTGTTGTATGCCTGCCAATGCCTCCAGTTCGCGCGACGGCACCGTCATCGCCACCGCGCTGAGCGCCCGGGTTGCAGGCCCGGAGTCGAAACGACGGGTGTGATCCCCAAGTATGTGGCGTTGGTAAGCCTCGCTGAAAGGCTGTCCGGTCAGCGTGCCGATTCGCAGGTCATTGGACCAGGCATAATCTGCAAAGCCTGGGTCCATCACCCGCGAGTTTTTATCCGCGAACAAGCCGGTAGGGGAAAGCGTGATGCTGAACTCGTCCAGCGCATCAAGGCGCTGTATCACTGACGAGGCTCCATAGCACCAACCGCATAGTGGATCGAAGAGGTAAGTGACGCTGACGGCTTCACTCACCACTTCATTTCACCTTTGGCCACTTTCGCGCTCAGCACCAGCGAAGAATCATCCGCCAGTTTCGGGTAATGCGCCTTCATCGCGGCGATCAGTGCGGCAGAGTCTTTGGCCTTGGCCGTTTCGGCATCAAAGGTTTTGATATAGCCCGCTGTGAATGTCGGTGATTGCAGAGCGGTTTGCTCGCCCGGCAGGAAGTGGCCCGGCACAATGGTCGCTGGTTTGAGTTTCTCGATTGTCGCCAGGGTCGCCAGCCAGTCCTGATGGGATTTGGCGGTCTGGGTGTCAGCCATCCACACGTGAATGTTGCTGGACAGCACCACGCCGCCTACCACGGCCTTGATCGACGGGATCCAGACGAAGCTGCGGTCGGGTTGTGGGCCGTCGAGGCCAATGACCTGCAGTTTCTGATCTTCCAGCTTCAGTTCGTTACCCTGCAGCACGTCAGGCACGATGACCTTGCCCGGTGCGGCCGCGCCTAGCTTGGGTCCCCAGTAGGCCAGCTTGGCATCCTTGGTTTCGTTGATGTGCGCAACGGTCTGGGCGCTGGCCACAACCTTGGCTTTTGGGTAGGCGGAGGTGATGGTTTGCAGGCCGAAGTAGTAGTCCGGGTCGCCATGGCTGATATAAATCGTGGTCAGGTTTTTACCGCTCTTGCGGATTTTCTCGACGATCTGCTCGGCCTGAGTGTTGGAAAACTGCGCATCCACCAGAACCGCGTCTTTCTCACCTGTCACCAGGACTGATGAGACCGGGAAGATGGCTTCTTCACCCGGGTTATAGACGTCCAGCTTCAATGGCTGTGCAGCCTGGCTTGCGCCCGCAAGGCCGAGCAGGGCGAAGGTGGCTAACAAGCGGCGTGCGGAGAGCGAAATCATGTTTAGTTCCATCGTGGCAGTGATAAGAGTCCGCAGGTTAGTTGAGATTTATGTAGCGAAAAACGCTAGATTGAATGCAAGTTTGTTTCTGAAACCGGTCGAATCATGGATAAATTGGCGGCAATGCAGGCTTTCGTCACCGTCGTGGATTGCGGGAGCCAGACCGCTGCGGCGGACAAACTCGGGATATCGAGGCCCGTCATTTCCAGATTCCTTGCCGAGCTGGAGGACTGGACCGGTGCCCGATTGATGCACCGCACCACGAGACGTCTGAACCTCACCGCGGCAGGGGCTGAAGTGTTGCCTTTATGTCGGCGAATGCTCGATCTGGCCGACGACATGCGTGCAGTGGTCGCCGCGCCAGAGGATGAGCCGAAAGGACTGCTGCGTGTGACAGCCAGTACCTCGTTCGGTCAGGCGCAACTCATGCTCGCGGTGACTGAGTTTGTCGGGCAGTACTCACAAGTCAGTGTGGACATGGTGCTGCTCGACCGCACCGTCAATCTGGTGGATGAGCGCTTGGACCTGGCAATTCGAATCACCAATGAACTGGACCCCAATCTCATCGCTCGCCGGCTGACCACCTGTCGTTCGGTGGTGTGTGCCTCGCCGGATTACCTGAAGCGGCATTCGACGCCCAAGGCCATTGAAGACCTGACACTGCATAACTGCCTGACGCATACCTATCACAGCAGCAGCCTCTGGCACTTCACCCATAAAGGCCTGCCGAAGAGCGTCGCAGTGAAGGGTAATCTCACCAGCAATGATTCGATCACCACGATGCAGGCAGCCTTGTGTGGCGCGGGAGTGGCGCTGTTGCCCACCTACCTGGCTTCGCCGCTGATTCAACAAGGTCAATTAGTTGCGCTGCTGCCGTCGTACCAGCCCATGGAGTTGGGGATTTATGCGGTGTATGCCTCACGCAAGCACATGTCATCAGCCTTGCGCGCCATGCTCGATTTTCTTGCGCAGCGCTTCGGTACTGAGCCTGTCTGGGATCGTATTTAAGCGTGCTGTTCGCGAACGGGCTTCTCTTGATTTTCGATGCGTTTCAGATCTCATTCGAGCCCGGTACACTGGCGTAAGAATACAAAATGCAACGCTGTCTGGCCGGGTAGGGATACTTACAACATGTTCCAATACAAAAAACATATAAGCTTGCTCAATACCGCAGGTGTTTTAATATTTGCGCTCTTAGCCAGTGTCGATAGCGAAGCCAATAATATGCCTACCACAAAAAAACCATTTTATTTCGGCAGGTATACATTTGAGGTGCCTACCGATGGCGCGAATATTTGGTCGGCCTATAAGGTCATTGACACGAAAATACAACTCGTTAGCCATGATGGAAAGCGCGACCTCATTGCGGAGGTTTCCGACAAGATTAAAAAAATAAATATACTCCATGAGTCGGGTGCTGCAGATTATGAGCGAACCGTCGAGCTGGACGGAGGGGGTGCCATTGTTGTGTCCAAATTAACCAATTACGCTATGGATATATTTTATTTGACCAAGGGTAATACGTTATATAAGCAATCTGTAGGGTCTATTTCTTCAGCGGGAATAAACAAAGCTATTGCACTTGCAAGAGAGATCAATACGCTCATTCATGATCGCAACCCGGCTGAGCGCCCTCCAACCGGGACATTCGCCATTGAGGCGGGGTATCTCACTTTACCCCTTGATGAGTTTGAAGAGCAAGTCTCGATCGGATTACCTGTATCATCCATGCCCGGTATTCACTTGACGTTTGATACTCAGCGTATCGGTGAGCCAGAACCGAGCCTTCTGACGCGTTACGAAGAAAGGACGTCGGGTGTCCTGACATCGTTATTGACGAGCGTTCTGTCCAAAACTTCCGTGCTAAGAAAGTCAAAGAAAATAGTAGCCGGATTAAAGTTCGAAGAGTTATTGCTCAAGGCGAAGGTCGAGGGTAGGACAATCTATTCCTTCCGGCTTGAATACCCGGGCACACCGGAGTCCAGCATGGAGCCTTACACGGTCATTGAAATGAGCACACTTGATCGTGGTTTAAGTTTTCAGAGCGATAAAGAGGCATTGCGCTTTTGGGATGAGCTGGTTGCAAGCTTGAAGCGGATATGAAAAGAACGTGGCCGACGCTGCTAGCGGGCTGCCAGAGAAAAGCGGTGTGTGCCCGGTAACTCAGCCGCTTGATAGTGTTATTGAAACGGAGTGCTGAGACGAGTCTCACGCTTTTGGAGTTTGCAAAGTCGTATGTCGCGGGAAGGCTGACATCAGAAATTTTCTCTGAGGCGTATAGCGAGCTTTGGAAAATTGAGCGAGACAGGAACGTTCTTCAGCTGGATGAGCCTTTGTTGAGCGAGTGCTTGTCCAGTATCTTTTGTGTTGCGGATATGTACGAACCAGACAAATCAAGAGAAGCGTATGAACTTGACGATGAGATGCTTAAGGCTGAAGTCGCGAATTTGATAAGAAAATCAAGTTATCTGGAGCGTTCGCGGTAGCAGCTAACAGCGGGTGCTGCTACCGCGATATCTCCTGAATCAAACGATCCTGGTTTACAGCTGGAATTTACTCACTTCACGTTGCAGGCTGCTGGCGAGGGTCTGCAGGCCTCCGCTGGTCTTGAGCAGTTCCTGAACAGACATATTGTTCTGTTCGGCCATTTGCGCCGAGCGTTCAACGTTGCGTGCTACGTCCTGGCTGGCGGCGGTCTGTTCGCGCAATGCGAAGGAAATCTGATCGACCACCTGCAGCACTTTGTTCGAGCTGTCGCGGATCTCGACGATTGCTTGTCCGGCAGTCCCGGCCATTGCTACGCCATCGTTCACTTCCTGCACGCCACCGCGCATGCTTTCAACCGTCTCCCGCACACCCGCCTGAATCTTCTCGATCATGCCAGCGATTTCCTTGGTCGATTTGCCGGTATTTTGTGCCAGCAGGCGCACTTCATCGGCTACCACCGCGAAGCCGCGACCTTGTTCACCTGCACGAGCGGCTTCAATGGCTGCGTTGAGCGCGAGCAGGTTGGTCTGATCGGCAATGCCCTGAATAACGCTGATGATCGATGAAATATGTTCGGAGTGCTGGCCGAGGTCGGCTACTTGTGCCGAAGAGTGCTGCACGGTCCGGGCAATACCGTTCATGCTCGTAAGGGTACCTTCAATGACCTGAGCGCCATCTTTCGACTGCTGACCCGACCGACTGGCGATTTCATGCGCTTCGTTGGCGTTCTCGGACACGTGATGAATGCTGACCGTCAGCTCTTCGATGGTGGCTGCCATTACCGAAGCAGATGTGGATTGTTCCTGCATAGCGCCGGACAGCTGTTGAGATGCACCGGAGATTTGCTGGACTGCGACAACCAATTGGTTAGCGGCCTGGCTGATCTGCTGAATCATCTCGCGCAGGCGGTTCTGCATGCGGTCAAAGGCTTTTGGCAGTTCATCGTGACTGCTGGTATCGATCACAGTGTCCAGCTTGCCGTTGGCGATAGCCGTGGCAGCATCAATTGCCAATTGCAGGCGTTTGGTCGTGCTGCGGCCGAGTATTGAGGCCAGAATCAGTGCGAGTATCGCTGCGCCAATGCCACCGCAGACGAGGACCATGAGCGCAAAATGCTTGGCATCGACCATGTTCTGAGTTCTGGTCACCAACAGCTTGTTTTCCGCGGCGCTGATTTCGGCCAACGTAGCGCGCATGCTGTCCATTTTGGCTTTGTCAGCCCCGGTTGTGATGCGCTTGTCCAGTTCGTCATCGGGCTCATTGCGCGCCGTCAGGTCACGGCGCAGGGCAATGATCGGTTTGACATCTTCTTCAAGCCAGCGCTTCTGAGTATCCCCCAGAGAGGCCAGGCGTCGTTGTTGTTCCGGATTATCGGCGGTCAGGCGTTTAAGCGACTCAAGCTCTTCGCTGAATTTCTTTTCGCCAGCCTGCAAGGGC
The DNA here is from genome assembly GCF_032582135.1 of Pseudomonas syringae group sp. J309-1. Classification (NCBI taxonomy): domain Bacteria; kingdom Pseudomonadati; phylum Pseudomonadota; class Gammaproteobacteria; order Pseudomonadales; family Pseudomonadaceae; genus Pseudomonas; species Pseudomonas syringae group sp. J309-1. Next base: position 5,895 of record NZ_JAWHNU010000103.1, read on the forward strand.
TCAAGAAAGGCATCCTTCGACGCGATAACGAAGCCGCGCATCCCTGTCTCGATATTGATCAACTGCTCAAGTGCCAGCTGCGCTTCGCTCAGGACCTGATAGGTGTGAACGTTGCTGTTAGTGGCGTCCTCAACTTCTTCAAAACCTCGGTATGCGCTTGTTACCAGAATGGCAATCAGGGCGATGATGGCGAAAAAACTGAAGTAGAGCTTTTGCGAAATGCTGAGTTTATCGAACATGCTGTCGATCCTTGGGTAAAGCCGCTCCATGGCTTTTTAGATGTTGTAATTACCGAGAGCGGATGCTCAACTCGATCACGCCGCAATGAGTGATGGCACAACGATATTCACTAATTGCCTTATCGCCTCTATCTAATGGAACTTTAAAAGGTTCCGTGCCGTTCGTCGGAAGCTCTGGGCCGTGCATTTTGGCTGGCTCGTCAAATATTTTGACGTCGAAAAAACGACGATTTAGAGCAGCGAGCATTGAAAGATTAATCGACGGGTTCAGGCGAAGGCGCGCGACTATTTAGTGCCGCTAATGTGCTCATTCCTGAAGCAGGAGAGTGTTTTAAGGCGCAGTAACTGAATGCAGGAAAAACGTAGATTCTCTGCAGGAAAGCGGTGTACTGCCACGGCGAGTATTTTGTCTATTAATCTGTTTCGTGATCAGAGTTGCACAACTTCAACCGTCACAGACCGCCGCGACTGAAAGGGTGCCAGTAACGAAGGATCATCCAGTTCGTGAGTAATCAGCGTCCAGGGCTGACGCAGCGGGGTCCAGTGTTGCTGGCGCGCGCGTCCGAGCTTGGTGGCGTCGGCCAGTACATAAATGTGGGCGGCGCGGGCGATCATGGTTTCCTTGAGGTAAGCCTGCTCGGCGCTGGCTTCGCACAAGCCCAGTTCGGCCACTACCCCATCAGCACTCAGGAATACCTTATCGGCGCTCAGGTGTTCAAGGGCAGCCTGCGCGGCCACGCCGTAGGTCGACATGCTCGCGCTACGCAAATCACCGCCGAGCACCGTGATGCGCCCCTCGGGGATCAGTGCCAGATCAGCGAGGGCCATCAGGTTGTTGGTGATGACATGCAGGCCGCGACGCTGATTGAGTAGCTGAGCCAGTGCGCTGGTAGTGGTGCCACCTTCAAGGAACAGCGTGTCATGATCCTGAATATGCGCCAAGGCGGCGCGGGCGATAACGGTCTTTTCCTGGCTGTGTTGCTGGCGGCGTTCTTCCACCGAGGTTTCCGGCTCGCGCATGCCGACATGTGCTGCGCCGCCATAGGTGCGAATCACCAGACCTTCTTCAGCCAGCGCGGTGAGATCCCGGCGGACTGTCGCTTCCGACACGCCCAACCGGGCGCACAGTTCATCGACGTTCGACTTTCCTGAAAGGACCAGTTCCAGTATCGATTGACGGCGATTTGCGACTTTCATGAACAGCCTTGGTAGTGAGCGAGGAAAGAGGGGTTATCACATTAAACAGCGGTGCAATGCAACCGCAGAACCGGCGAGTCTATAGCGAGGCGCCGCCGCAGATCACCAGACTTTGCCCGGTGATGGCGCCTGCGTCCGGTCCGAGCAAGAACGCCGCCATGCCAGCGACTTCAGACGGCTGCACGAAGCGGCCAATCGGCGGTTTGTTGGGCGGCGTGCCGCTGCGGGCCGGGTCCAGCAACATGGGGGTTTCAGTCGCGCCGGGGGCGATCAGGTTGGCGGTGATTCCGTTGGGTGCCAGTTCCATGGCCCAGGAGCGCACCATTCCTTGCAACGCGGCCTTGGTTGCCGCGTACTGGCTGCGTCCATGGGCACCTTGCATGGTGCGGCTTCCGATCATCACGATCCTTGCGCCGGGGCGCAGTCTGCCATGCAGGGTGTTGACCAGATGGCTGGCCGCCGCGACGTGAACCTGCCACATCGCCTGTCCATCGTCCGGGTTCAACTGCCCCAACGGTGCGGTACGCATGAATCCTGCTGCGTGAACAATGGCATCCAGCGTGTCGATGGGCTGCAAGGCCTGTTCAAGGGCGTGCAAATTGCTCAGGTCACATTCAGTCCAGTGAAAGTGAGGGTGATCGATATCGGCAGGGCGACGACTCAGGCCATGCACACGCCAGCCTTCAGCCAGCAGGCGCTGAGAGATGGCCATGCCGATGCCGGAACTGACGCCGGTCAGTACGGCGGTTTTAGTGGCTCTTGTCATAAAAAGTGCCGCTCCTGTCAAAAAAAATTACGGTCTGATTTGGAGTGCTTTTTTATCTGTAGGAGCGCGCTTGCCCGCGATAGCGTCAGCACAGTCGATAGATTATCGACCTGTCTCTTATAAACATATCCGACCCCACGAGACAGGCAGAAATGTAGGTATAGCGGATCTGGGTTTAAAAAAAATAGAGCGGGGGGG
>NZ_JAWHNU010000104.1:0-7896 GCF_032582135.1 Pseudomonas syringae group sp. J309-1
GATTTTGATACGGCCAAGCTATTCAGCGAAAAACACTTCGTGAAAGCTTGACCGGCAACAGAGTATCTACAGGTCCAATGTTTGTTGCGCGACAGCGTTGCGTAGTAGACGGGGGGACGTCTCAAAGGCGTTAAAGCATAACTAACTGATTTATATCGATTTTATCTGTAGGAGCGCGCTTGCCCGCGATTGCGTCAGGACAGACGATATATTCATCGACTGACGGACCGATTCGCGGGCAAGCGCGCTCCTACAGGGTTCGTGTTTGCTGTGCGACGGGGGACGTCCCACAGGGAAGTGGTGTTTACTCGCCTGCTACCTTCGCCACCCCGAACAACGAAACCCTCAATTCTCCGTTGTGCTCTTCCAGCCTTACGGGTGCCGTTCCGCCCGGCATGCTGACGTGAACCAATCCTGATTCCACCAACCCGGCATGCCAGGCTGCGCTGGCCACGGCGCTGGCGCTGGTGCCTGAAGATGCGGTGGGGCCTTCGCCGCGTTCGAAGACCCTGGCCACGATTTGATTGGCGGATTGCACCCACGCCCATTGCAGATTCACCCCGGCTGGGCAAGGTTCGCCTGTGCCGGATTCACCTTTGGCAAAGGCGATACGCGTCAACGCCGCGTTCAATGCTGACTCCTGCAACGCCTCGAAAGACGGTAAGTCCGCTTCATCACTCACCAGCGTGACGCAATGAGGGTTGCCAATGCGCACGAAAACGCTGTGGTCCCATTGAGCATCAATCTGCGCTAAAGGCTTTACCCGATTAACCACGCGACCCTCGAGTTGCGCGGGCTCCAGGCTGTCGACAAGCGCGCCAACCGTCTTCGGCCCGAAAGACGGATTTCCGAGTGCCAGCCAGAAACCATGCTCGCCATTGACCGAAGTCGGCTCAACTTGAGTGCTGACCGGTGTCGCTGTGTCGCGGTTATCGTGATGAACCCGCAGCTCAAAGCCTTGCGAAGCAACATAACCAGAGTCAGTCAGAAAGCGGGCAAAAATGGTCATGCCGTTGCCGCTGCGTTCGGCCAGCGTACCGTCTGTATTGACGATCAATAGGTCAAATGGCGCTGCCTGCTGAAAAGGACCGACCAATAATCCATCTGAACGGTGCGCCTTTGCTCCTGCCGGGCGCGTGCCCTGTGGCCAGTTGCACAAGGCATGCACTGCGGCGGCGGCCCATTGTTCTCTATTCAAGGCAGCATCGGCTGCGTTATCAGCAATCGCGATGCCCCGTTCGCGCAAGTTCTGAGGCGTACAGACGATATAGATATTGCCGCGTGCGTCGTAAGTCTGACTCATGAACGGTTCACAGTTTGTTTAAAAAACAGCTATTGAGAAGCAGCCCCGAGCGCCGAAGCAAGCTTTTTCATGGAACAGATGCTTTCGTATGAGTGGTTCCTGTCTGGAACGATGCTAATCTCGTTTAATTCATTAGTGGCAATCTGATCACCTTTTGGGTCAGTGTTGGAGGCATACGGATGTCGGTGCAGTTACGCAATAACGTCAGGGTCACGGGAGAGGGGCCTGCAACCCTCGTGTTTTCCCATGGCTTCGGTTGCGACCAGAACATGTGGCGATTCATGGCCCCGTATTTCGCCGAGCGATTCAAGGTGGTGGTCTACGACCTGGTTGGTAACGGTCAGTCGGATCTGTCTGCCTACTACAAGCGCAAGTACGACTCTCTGGATGGCTACGCCAGTGATTTGCTCGAGGTCGTCAAGGAATTCGCCGGGCCGGGCCCGGTGATTCATGTTGGGCATTCGGTCGGCTCAATGATTGGCGTGCTCGCAGACCTGCGCGACCCCGGCCACTTCGCGGCGCAAGTCATGGTCGGCCCGTCGCCGTGCTACATCAACGACGGTGACTACGTGGGCGGTTTCACCCGGCAAGACATCGTTACCCTGCTCAGCACGCTGGCAGCTAACTATTTTGGGTGGGCCAGTACCATGGCTCCGGCCATTATGGGTGCCCCCGATCAACCCGAGCTGGGCGAGGAATTGACCCATAGTTTCTGTCGCACCAACCCGGAAGTTTCCCAGCAGTTTGCCCGCGTCACGTTCACGGCGGATAACCGTAAGGATGTAGCGCAGTTGCCGACCAAAACCCTGGTATTGCAGTGCAATGAGGATTTTATCGCGCCACTGGACGTGGGCGATTATCTGCAGCGGGTGATGCCTGACTGCACGCTGAGGGTTATCGATAACATTGGCCATTGCCCGCACATGAGTAATCCTGACGCATGTATTGTCGCGATGGATGAGTTCTTTGGCACGTCTGGAGTGGTGACTCTTGCCGGTTGATGTCGAGTTGAGCGCTGACAGCGACCTGCTGTTCGAGGGCGCGGCCTGTGGTCTGCTGCTGACTCGCGAGGACGGCACGATCCTGCGGGCCAATCTCACTTTCTGCCTGTGGATGGGCTCCGATTCGGCGAGCCTGGCTGGAACCCGCTTTCAGGATTTGATGAGCGTAGGGGACAAGATTTTCCAGCAGACACACTGGGGCCCGCTGCTGGAGATGCGGGGCTCCGTGTCGGAGATCAAACTCGACCTGGTGCGGCATGATGGTCACGTCATGACCATGATGCTCAATGCGATACGACGGGAAACGCCGCAGGGCGTGGTGCATCACCTGTCCCTGATGAGCGGCGAAGAGCGCAATAAATACCAGCGTGAACTGGCCGAGACGCGTCAGGCGGCTGAAGAGATGCTGTTGCAGCAACTGGCCTCTCAGAAGGAACTCTCCTCGGTGCAGAACCGGCTGCGTATGGCTCAGACCGAAGCCGACATTCGTGCCACTTTCGCCGAGCAGATGGTGGCCATCGTCAGCCACGACCTGCGCAATCCGCTGGCGGCGATCAAAATGGCGGCCGGGCTGATCGGGCTGGAACCGCTCAGCGACAAACAACAGCGCAGCCTCGGGCTGGTCAATCAATCGGTAGGGCGTGCGCAGCGTTTGATTGTCGATCTGCTGGACTTCACTCAGGCAAGGGTGGGCAGCGGTATTTCCGTGCTGCCCCAGCCGGTGCAGTTGCATGAGGTGATTGCTGCCAGCGTGGCGGAGCAACGGCTGTTATTTCCCCGGCGTGTGCTGATTCACGAATGTATTGGCGACGGCTTGTGCACGGCTGATGCCGACCGGCTATTCGAGCTGGTTGATAACCTGGTGAGCAACGCCGTGGCTTATGGCTCAGCGACAGGGGTTATCACGATCACCTCGGCATTCGATGCTCAGTGGATCCGCATCGCGGTGCACAACGTCGGTCCGCCGATACCGCCGGAGCGGCTTGATGGCCTGTTCGAACCCATGCCCCACGGCGTGGCTGACGATGATCCGAGTCGCAGCATCGGCCTTGGCCTGTTTATCGTCCGCGAAATCGCCCGCGCTCACTGGGGCGACGTCAGCGTTACCTCGACTGCCGAACAGGGCACGACGTTCACCATCAACCTGGCGCGGCCAGTGAGTTGATACCGCCTGACATAAAATCTGTAGGAGTGAGCTTGCTCGCGATGGCGTTTAATCAGACACAGCTTTGTAACGGATATACCGCCATCGCGAGCAAGCTCACTCCTACAGGTCACCCGTTTGCAGTGAAATCTGCATAGCTCAAACCCACACCGTCATCCACGTCGAAACCAGCAGCAACAGCGCCATGCTCCGGTTGAACCGTTGCATACCCGTTGGCGACCGACAAAACCGTGCAGCGCTGACGCCCAGCCAGGCCCATGCGGTCATGCAGGGGATCGCGATCAGGAAGAACATCAGCGACAGGTAGACCACGCGCATACCTCTGTCGGCTTCGGTCCCGGCAAAAACGCTGACCACTGCCAAGGCCATCATCCACGTCTTTGGATTAACCAGTTGCAGGCTGGCGGCCCCGAACAGGCCCAGTCGGGTGCCTTTGCTGTCCGTGGTGTTTTTATTTTCTGGGCCGCTCGGATCGATAGCTGCGGCTGGGGCGTTGAAAATCTGCCAGGCCATCCAGCTCAGCCAGGCAATTCCCACCCACGACATCGCGGTCTGAATACCCTGATGCCGAGCCAGCACATCGCCGATGCCGGTGCCCACCAGCAACACCAACGCCGCGGCGCCGCCACACGCGCCCAGCACGATAGGCGTCACCACGGACCAGCCGTGTCGCGAACTATGGGTCATGACCAGAATATTGGTCGGGCCGGGGGTGATGGATGACACGAAGGCAAACAGCACAAAGGGCAAAAACTGGTCCATGGAGCGCTCACTGGTGATTGATCGTCAGTCGATCATCGCCATTGGCCGTGCCTCAGTCTGGAAGGTTTGAGCAACGTTTGCGGTAATCGGCTGGGGTCATACGGTAAGCCCGCTGGAACCAGCGCCCCAAGTGGCTTTGATCAGCAAAACCCAGCGCAGCGGCGGTTTCAGCCGGGGATTGACCGCCCGCCAGCAAGCGCCGTGCTTTGGCCAGTCGTAACTGAATCAGATAGGCATGCGGGGCGATGCCAAAGGCGGCCTTGAACGCCCGGGTCAGCCGAAAGCGATCAACGCCCGTAACCCGCGCCAGATCATCCAGACCAATGTCGTGGCTGGCGTGGCTGTGGAGAAAGTCCCGCGCTATCTGCGCTACCCGTGGCAAGCGCGGGTCGGGCGAGACCTGGGTACGCCAGCGCAGATGGCGGGTCAGGTTCGACAGCAGTTCATCGAGTGCGGTCTGGCGTACGATGCGCAGCTCGGCTCCGTGCAGCGTCTGGAATGCGTTAGCGGTGGCAGTGGCCAGACGCGTGTCATCAGCCTGCGTGTCCGCGAAACTTATCTGGCAGTCAGCCGGTGTATGTTCGAACAGCGAGCGTAACTCCCGGTCCAGCCACTTCGGGTCTACATACAGGGTGAGGTAGGTAAAGCCTTCCGGGGAGGGGGCGTCACCGTCGTGGATTTCGCCGGGCTCCAGCAGGAAAATCCTGCCAGGTGTGCTCACATGGCGTTTTCGTCGGCAATGGAATTGCTGCACGCCCTGCTCGGTGATGCCCACCAGATAGCTGTCATGCCAATGCGGATCGTAGGCATGCCCCTCAAAATGCGCGCGAATCGTCTCGATGCCGGACTCGCTGTCCTGCTTCAGATCGATCCAGTTGCTGTTGGTCATGGCAAGGTCCTGTTGGCACGATGTTACGGGGCGGTGCATTTGATCAACGGTTCATCCTGAAAGATTTTCGACAGGCGAGGCGCTGATGTCTGGAAGATTTGTGCACGTTGAGTTTATTGTCATGGTCGGACGCAGTTCCCGACTTCCGGTTTTACGATCATGGCGTCTGGCCGGTACAATGCCGCCGATTTTCTCTCTTTCACGTTGATGACAGGAACGCCATGAGGCAGACCATCGCCGAAGATGTCGCATTAATCAGCCGGATCAGCGCGGTTCCCGCCATGCTTCAGGTGATCAGCGAGACCACGGGCATGGGGTTCGCCGCTGTTGCGCGCGTGACCGACACCTCATGGACCGCCTGTGCGGTGCTCGACAAGCTGAATTTCGGCCTCAAGCCCGGCGGCGAGCTGGAACTGACCACAACTATATGCCACGAAATCCAGTCTTCCCATTTGCACGAGGCGGTGATCATCGATCATGTCAGTGAAGACGATCACTATCGCACGCACCACACGCCGCGCATTTATCAGTTCCAAAGCTACATTGCCGTACCGGTATTCCTGTCAGACGGATCGTTTTTCGGCACCATCTGTGCGCTGGACCCTAAACCCGCCCAGCTCAAGGCCACGGCCATCGAGGCCTTGATGACCTCGTTCGCGCGGTTGTTGGCGATTCAGATCGAGGCCGAAGAAAAGCTGGAGCAAGTCAAAGCCGATCTGCGAGCAGAACGCGAAGTAGCAGAGTGGCGTGAGCAGTTTATTGCCGTATTGGGCCACGACCTGCGTAACCCGCTGTTTGCGATCACTGCCAGCGCCGAGTTGCTGTTACGGCGTTCTCTGGACGAAAAGGCCGCAAAAATTGCCGGTCATATCCTCACTTCCGGAAGGCGCGCCTCGCAGTTGGTGGACGATGTTCTGGATTTTGCCCGTGGGCGATTGGGGCATGGTATTCCATTGAGCCTGCATGAGTGTCGGGATCTGGGCGCAGCGCTCAGCCATGTGATTTCCGAAGTGCAACGTGTGCATCCAACACGTCCGATTCGATCCTTTATTGGCGCCCTCGACAGCATCAGGTGCGACCGCGAGCGGCTGGCGCAACTGCTGTCCAATCTGGTCGCCAACGCGATTTCCCACGGTGACGCCAACGGGGTCGTGGACGTAGCGGCCCGGGTTGAAGCGGGGGAGTTCCTGATGACAGTCACCAACCAGGGCGTGCCGATCCCCGATGATGTTCTGCCTCATCTCTTCCAGCCGTACTCGCGCCCCGGAGCCGAAGAACCTCAGGCCGGGCTTGGACTGGGTCTGTACATCTCCAGCCAGATAGCGCTGGCCCACGGCGGCATGCTGACGGTGCATTCCAGCCATGAAGACGGCACGACTTTCACCTTCCGCATGCCGTTGAGCTGACTCACGGCAGCAGTTCGAAACGACTGCTGGCCAGGCATTCGCCGTTGATCAGAACATCCAGTTCATGCACGCCCGGGTAATGCACCCGGGTGGTGAAATTACGCACCTGAAGTTTGCGTGTCACGTTCACCGACTCGCCGGGCCCCAACTCCAGCGTCTTGATCTTGAAGACCTTGGCTGAGGTGCCGCCGGACTTCTTCACGTAATGAATCGCGTAATCGATGATCAGCCGCTGGGTTTGCTCGGCGGTCGACGTTAGCTCGAAAGACAGACTCAGGTCGTCACCCAGACGAATCGTGCCGGGAGTGACACTGATCAGCGCTACACGCACTTGCGGCTTATGTCCTGCGCCCATGATCGTCAGCGCACGACGGTCACCTTTTTTGATCAACGAGCGTAATGCGTGACGGGCGATCCAGGCCGTGTGCGGGTTTTCCAGCGACCAGCCTTCGATTTGCGCCAGCACCCAGTCGGGGTTGTCCTTGGTGATGTCGTTCAGGTGATTGGCCACCGACTTGCGCACATACAGGCTGCTGTCAGCCTTGAGGGTGTCGAGGATCGGCAGCACTGGCGCGGGGTCGGCCATCAGCGTTTCAAGGCGGAACGACCATGGTAGCCGCGGTCGACTGCCTTCACTGGCCAGTCTGCGCACGTGTTCATTTTCGTCCAGTGCCCAGCCTTGCATGATCAGCAGCGCCCGCTGGAAATCCAGACGCAGGAAGTGCCGCACGGCAAACTCTGACGAGCCAAAGGTCGTGAAGAACTTCAGCGCTTCCATAGAGCGTTCGAAGTCGTGCTGACCATAGAGCGCCACGTATTCCGGCAGGATCAGGCTGACAAAGCTGCTGTTCAGGCGCGGCGCGAGCTCATACAAAATCCCCAGTGCCTCGGGGTAATCCGCAGGCAAGCCAGCATGCAACCCGCGACTGACGCGGTTGAGCCGTTGCATCAGCGACTGGCTGTCCAGGTCATGGGCCACATGCGCCAGAAACGCTTGCGTATCGAAAGCGGGGTAAAGCGCCGTTGTCTGTTCGGCGATGTGCTGCAGCCGCGCCCGGTTGAAAATCTCCTTCAACGCCGGCGCGGCCTGGGTGGTGTCGGTCATGGGGAGCTCCAGATTATGAACGCGTAGAACCTGTGGGAGATTCTATGTTGGCCTGCAAGGGTTGATCTCGGTGGTGCGAATTCATTCGCAAATGCGTCATGTCAGGCGACAGAAGTGTTAAATCTGCCGGCCCTTTCCCGAATGAATTCGGTCCCACAGGTTTTGCATAAGCTTGAGAGGCTACCAACCTGTGGGAGCTGAGCTTGCTCGCGATGGACGATGACGCGGTATGGCCATGAAAACGAGTCGTCAGTATCGCGGGCAA
>NZ_JAWHNU010000105.1:0-7512 GCF_032582135.1 Pseudomonas syringae group sp. J309-1
GGAGCTATCGCGAGCAAGCTCACTCCTACAGTAAAAAGCATTCCAAATCAGATAGTTATATTTTGTTTGATAGGAGCTGGGCTTGGTCTGGGAGGCATTCCGACGATAAACAATAACGCGGTGTGTCGCCTGACTGCGTCTCATGCATCGCGGCATTCCGACGATTCAGGCGCCTGGGTTTATAAGGTATACCGCGCACCTCCTAAACCCTAAATCCCTTCCACGATCACAATCTCTGCCCTCGCCGCCCCCGCGCGGTAGCTCATCGCGTCCTGATATTCAGGGCTGTTGTAGCAAGCGACGGCCTGATCGTAGGAATCGAATTCGATGATCACGGTGCGTTGCGGCGTGGCTTTGCCTTCTACCGCCTCAGAGCGACCTCCCCGCGCGAGGAATCTCCCGCCGTAGAGCTTGAACGCAGCAGGGCCGCGTTGCGTGTACTGGGTGTATTGCTGTGGATCATTCACATCGACTTGCGCAATCCAGTAAGCCTTCATCCGAACCCTCCTGAAAAATATCTGTTCTTTACCCGGACAAACTGTCTTATGGTATACCAAAAGTCAATCAACTCATGACAGCGGGAGTCAGGTATGCCGTTCAACAGCATCGAAGAAATCATCGAGGATTATCGCCAAGGCAAGATGGTCCTGCTGGTCGATGACGAAGACCGCGAGAACGAAGGTGACCTGTTGTTGGCGGCCGACTGCTGCGACGCTCAGGCCATCAGCTTCATGGCCCGCGAGGCACGCGGCCTGATCTGCCTGACGCTGACCGATGAGCACTGCCAACGCCTGGGTCTGGAGCAGATGGTTCCCAGCAATGGCAGCGTGTTCGCCACCGCGTTCACAGTTTCCATTGAGGCGGCCGAAGGAGTCAGCACTGGAATTTCTGCTGCCGACCGGGCGCGAACTGTCGCGGCAGCCGTCGCCCGCGATGCACGACCGGAAGACCTGGTGCAGCCGGGGCATATTTTCCCGTTGCGCGCCCGGGAAGGCGGCGTTCTCACCCGCGCCGGGCACACTGAAGCCGGTTGCGACCTGGCACGTCTGGCGGGTTTCACCCCCGCTTCGGTCATCGTCGAAGTGATGAATGACGACGGCACCATGGCCCGCCGCCCGGACCTGGAAACCTTCGCCACAAAACACGGCATCAAGATCGGCACCATTGCCGACCTGATTCACTACCGCTTGAGCACCGAGCACACCGTCGCCCGCATCGGTGAGCGCGAGCTTTCCACAGTGCATGGCACGTTCCGCCTGATCAGCTATGAGGACCGCATCGAAGGCGGCGTCCACATGGCAATGATCATGGGCGACATCAAGCGCGACGAACCAACGCTGGTGCGCGTGCATGTCATCGACCCATTACGGGATCTGGTCGGCGCGCATTACAACGGCCCCAGTAACTGGACCCTCTGGGCAGCCCTGCAGAAGGTCGCCGAGGCTGGCAGCGGGGTTGTCGTGGTGCTGGCCAATCACGAGTCATCCCAAGCGCTGCTCGAACGTATTCCACAACTGACCCAGCCACCGCGTCAGTTCAGCCGTTCGCAGTCGCGCATCTATTCGGAAGTCGGTACCGGGGCACAGATCCTGCAGGATATCGGCGTCGGCAAACTGCGCCACATGGGCGCCCCGCTCAAGTACGCAGGGCTGACTGGATACGATCTGGAGGTCGTCGAAAACATCCCGTTTTCGGGCTGACAAACACATTTAAAACACCTGTTTTCGATGTTTATTCACGGATAAAAACGCTTTTCAGATTGCGTACCCGAAGCGTAAACCTGTTTTAAAAATAAACGTTTAGCCCCCGTAATTATTGGGCTTCAAGCCCATCAAACTCAAATTGACGCTTCGTCGGAGAAGCGAAGCTCTTGCAGAAAGTTTGGAATACCATAATATGATATTCCGTAGGCCGATCAATCGTCAGGTGCGCCCGGAAAGGGACAGCACAAATAACAGCATCTGACTCGGTCGCACTGTTTCAAAAGGCCCCAATGGACCTACTGCTCCCGATAAGCGGGCAAGCAACAGCCCGCTCAAAAACACAACAAATGAGGGCGTACACATGGTGTTGAGTAAACGTGCAATTGCAGTGCTGACTGCAGGCGTCCTGTCCCTGTCGGGTGCTGCGGCATTGGCGGCAGAGAGCGTCAACTTTGTCAGTTGGGGCGGTTCGACTCAGGATGCTCAGAAGCAGGCCTGGGCCAACCCCTTCAGCAAGTCCAGCGGCATCACCGTTGTTCAGGACGGGCCGACCGACTACGGCAAACTCAAGGCAATGGTTGAAAGCGGCAACGTCCAGTGGGACGTGGTCGACGTCGAAGCCGATTTCGCCTTGCGTGCTGCCAGCGAAGGCTTGCTGGAACCGCTGGATTTCAACGTCATCAAGAAAGACCGGATTGATCCGCGCTTCGTCTCCGAGCACGGTGCCGGTTCGTTCTTCTTCTCCTTCGTGCTGGGTTACAACGAAAGCAAAACCGGTACCGGCGCCAAAGCACCGCAGGACTGGGCAGCACTGTTCGATACCAAGACCTACCCCGGCAAGCGCGCCCTGTACAAATGGCCAAGCCCAGGCGTGCTGGAACTCGCGCTGCTGGCCGATGGCGTCGCGGCTGACAAGCTTTACCCGCTGGACCTGGACCGCGCCTTTAAAAAGCTCGACAGCATCAAGAAAGACATCGTCTGGTGGGGCGGCGGTGCGCAGTCTCAACAACTGCTGGCCTCGGGCGAAGTGTCCATGGGGCAATTCTGGAACGGCCGGGTGTTCGCCGTACAACAGGACGGTGCTCCAGTGGGCGTGAGCTGGAAACAGAACCTGGTCATGGCTGATTTCCTGGTAGTGCCCAAAGGCGCGAAAAACAAGGACGCCGCGATGAAGTTCATCGCCAATGCCACCGACGCCAAAGGCCAGGCCGACTTCGCCAACCTCAGCGCCTACGCACCGGTCAACCTGGACAGCGTGCAACGTCTGGATTCGACCCTGGCACCTAACATGCCGACCGCGCATGCCAAGGACCAAATTACCCTCGACTTCGCATACTGGGCCAAGAACGGTCCGGACATCGCGACACGGTGGAACGAATGGCTGGTCAAGTAAAAATGACAGCGGTTGTCCCCCGTCAATCCAGCCCGGCCGGTGGTGCTTCCAGCACCGCCGGTGCGGCATCGGCCCAGGCGGTGACGATGAATCGCTCGACACCCTTCTCACAGCGCTGGCGCGGCAGCCGCAATCTGCTTCCTGCGCTGATCTTTCTCGGTCTGTTTTTCTTCGCACCGCTGATCGGCCTGCTGTTGCGCGGAGTCCTGGAACCTACACCCGGGCTGGGCAATTACGAGCAACTGTTCGCCAACTCGGCGTATTCACGGGTCTTGTTCAACACCTTCTCGGTGGCCGGTCTGGTGACACTGTTCAGCCTGCTGCTGGGCTTTCCGCTGGCATGGGCAATCACCCTGGTGCCACGCGGCTGGGGCCGCTGGATGTTGAACATTGTCCTGCTGTCGATGTGGACCAGCCTGCTCGCCCGGACCTACTCCTGGCTGGTGCTGCTACAGGCTTCCGGGGTCATCAACAAAGCGCTGATGGGCATGGGACTGATCGATGAGCCACTGGAAATGGTCCACAACCTGACCGGCGTGGTGATCGGCATGACCTACATCATGATCCCGTTCATCGTTCTTCCTCTGCAGGCAACCATGCAAGCCATCGACCCGATGGTGCTGCAGGCGGGTTCGATCTGCGGTGCCAGTCCGTGGAGCAATTTCTTTCGGGTATTCCTGCCGCTGTGCCGACCGGGGCTGTTCTCCGGTGGCCTGATGGTATTTGTCATGTCGCTGGGGTACTACGTCACGCCTGCCTTGCTGGGTGGCGCGCAGAACATGATGCTGCCCGAGTTCATCGTGCAGCAGGTGCAATCGTTCCTTAACTGGGGTCTGGCCAGTGCCGCTGCGGCGTTGCTGATCGTGATCACACTGGTGCTGTTTTACTTCTACCTGAAGCTCCAGCCGGAATCCCCGGTCGGTGCCAGTGACGCGAGGTAATCCTTCATGCTCCTGACTCCCAATGCCATGAGCCCGCGGCTGCGCTACGGGCTCTACCTGACCACGGGCCTGATCGCGCTGTTTCTGTTGTTGCCGATCGTGTTCATCGTCCTGCTGTCGTTCGGCTCATCACAATGGCTGGTGTTCCCGCCGCCTGGCTGGACGTTCAAGTGGTACGGTCAATTCTTTTCCAACCCCGAGTGGCTGGACGCAGCAATGACCAGCCTCAAGGTCGCATTGCTGACTACGTTCTTTGCCGTCGCGCTGGGCCTGCCGACCGCGTTTGCTCTGGTGCGTGGACGCTTCCCCGGTCGGGACATGCTCTACGGCGTATTCACCCTGCCCATGATCGTGCCGCTGGTGATCATCGCCGTGGCGGTCTACGCGCTGTTTCTGAAACTGGGCTACACCGGCACGCTGTTTTCATTCGTGGTCAGTCACGTCATCGTCGCCCTGCCCTTCACCATCATTTCCATCATCAACTCGCTGAAACTGTTCGATCAGTCCATCGAAGATGCGGCAGTGATCTGCGGCGCATCGCGGTTACAGGCAGTGTTCAAGGTGACCTTCCCGGCCATTCGCCCAGGCATGATCGCCGGTGCCCTGTTCGCGTTTCTGGTCTCGTGGGACGAAGTCGTCCTGAGCGTAATGATGGCCAGCCCGACACTGCAAACCCTACCCGTCAAAATGTGGACCACCCTGCGCCAGGACCTGACCCCGGTGATCGCCGTCGCCTCGACGCTGCTGATTGGCCTGTCAGTCATGATCATGGTGATCGCAGCCACCCTGCGCCGACGCAACGAAGCGAGGAGTACCTCATGAGTGCCGTGATAAAAGAAGCCGGGCAACAGCCAAAGAAAAAGCTGGTCAGCCTGTGTAATCTGAACAAGCACTACGGCGACTTCGCGGCCGTGGACGACATTTCCCTGGATATACAGGACGGCGAATTCCTCACCTTCCTTGGCTCCAGCGGCTCCGGCAAAAGCACCACGCTGTCGATGCTTGCGGGGTTCGAGACGCCCAGTTCCGGCGAGATTCTGGTCAACGGTCAATCGCTGGTCAACGTGCCGCCGCACAAGCGCGATATCGGCATGGTCTTCCAGCGCTATTCGCTGTTCCCGCATCTGTCGGTGCGCGACAACATTGCCTTCCCGCTGGCGATTCGCAAGCTGCCCGCGGCCGAACGCGAGAAGCGTGTCGATGCCATGCTCAAGCTAGTGCAACTGGAAGAGTTTGCCCACCGCCGCCCCTCGCAACTGTCTGGCGGTCAGCAGCAACGCGTCGCCATCGCCCGCGCTTTGGTCTATGAACCCCGTATCCTGCTTATGGACGAACCCCTCGGCGCGCTGGACAAAAAACTTCGGGAAGACTTGCAGGACGAGCTGCGCCAGCTGCATCGCCGTCTGGGCATCACCATCGTCTACGTGACCCACGATCAGGAAGAAGCCATGCGCCTCTCCCAGCGCATCGCGATTTTCAGCCACGGCAAAATCGTCGGCCTGGGCACCGGTTACGACCTCTACCAGAATCCGCCCAATGCCTTTGTGGCGTCCTTTCTCGGTAACTCGAACTTCCTCAAGCTCAAGGCCCAGGGCAACGCAGTCGCCACCTTCGAAGGCCAGAGCCTGTCGATCCGCCTGACGCCCGGCTTGCAGGCAGGTCAGGAAGCGTTGCTGATGATCCGCCCGGAAAAAGCCCAGGCATTGAGCATCGAACAGGCCAGCCAGGAACCGCTGCCAAGCGGCTGGAACGAGGTCACGGCAAAGGTCGGCGAAGTGTTGTTCCTGGGTGAAAGCCAGACCTGCTCGGTCATGACCGCCGATGGCACCGCGATGACCGTCAAGGCGCTGTCCGCCACCGGCATGCCGATGCAACCCGGCGACACCGTCAGGGTGCGGTGGGCCACCGGCGATGCGTGCGTTTACACCGAGTGGACTGAAAGCGACCTCAACAAAGCGGCTGGCGCTCACTAGCCAGCCGTTGCGCAGCGTGCCGATGTCTGGCTGGCAGCGCCATCACTATCGAACTCGCCAGGTCGCAGACATGGGCCTGGAGCTGAACAATCCGAGGAACGCGTCATGAAGTTTTCATTATTCGTACACATGGAACGCTGGGATGAACAGGTCAGCCATCGTCAGTTGTTCGAGGACCTGACAGAGCTGACGCTGATGGCCGAAGCTGGCGGTTTCAGCACCGTCTGGATTGGCGAACACCACGCCATGGAATACACCATCTCTCCCAGCCCGATGCCATTGCTGGCCTACCTGGCTGGCAAAACCACGACGATTCACCTGGGCGCAGGCACCATCATTGCGCCGTTCTGGCATCCGCTGAGGGTGGCCGGTGAATGCGCGCTGCTCGACGTGATCAGCAACGGGCGCATGGAAGTCGGCCTCGCGCGTGGTGCCTATCAGGTGGAATTTGATCGCATGGCAGGTGGCATGCCTGCGTCTTCCGGAGGTCTGGCGCTGCGTGAGATGGTCCCTGTGGTGCGCGCCCTTTGGCAAGGCGACTACGCCCATGACGGTGAAATCTGGAAATTCCCCACCTCGACCAGCGTGCCGAAACCGATCAAGACACCGCCGATGTGGATCGCCGCCCGCGACCCTGATTCCCACAACTTCGCGGTGGCCAACGGCTGCAACGTGATGGTCACGCCACTCATGAAAGGCGATGAAGAAGTCGTCGATCTGAAGAACAAGTTCGAAGCCGCACTGACGAACAATCCGGACGTGCCACGCCCACAACTTATGGTGCTGCGTCACACCCACGTCCATGCGGAAGATGACCCCGACGGCTGGAAAGTCGGCGCTACGGCCATCTCGAAGTTCTACCGTACTTTTGACGCCTGGTTCGGCAACAAACAGACCCCGGTCAACGGCTTCATCGCGCCAAGCCCGGAGGAAAAGTTCAAGGAACGTCCGGAGTTTGAACTGGACAACATCCGCAAGAACACCATGATCGGCACCCCTGAAGAAATCGTTACCCGCATCAAGCACTACCAGGAACTGGGCGTCGACGAATTCAGCTTCTGGTGCGACAACAGCCTGCCCCATGCCGAAAAGAAAAAGTCGCTGGAGTTGTTTATCAAGCAGGTGGTTCCGGCGTTCAAGTGAGTGTGTTGCTCCCCTCCCGGCAAACGGGTCTGGAGGGGGATTCTGTAGCGGCCGGGTATGTGGGAGCGGTGCTTGGTCTGGGCGGCATTTCGACATAAGAACACCGCGGTTTTACTGCAGACCGCGTCGCTCTTTCGCGGCATAGGTAACTACACAACTTTCATGCAGCAACCTTGTGTACATATCCATTATCTTAGTCACGGGTGATATTGGTTGCGCCCTTACGGCGCCTCACTTTTGAGGCGCAAAAGTAAGCAAAACGCTCTTACCCCACCACTTGGTACCTCGCTGTCGCTCGGCATACCCGTAATCCGACATTGCTGCGTGGGGCCGCCGCCACCGGCCATCCATGGCCTGAG
>NZ_JAWHNU010000106.1:0-7422 GCF_032582135.1 Pseudomonas syringae group sp. J309-1
CTGCCACCCCCGTCTTAACACAACCCCCACCTCCTGTGCCGGGGCGCGCGCCCGCGATTAGGGCGAGCAGGCGCAACATCCATCGACTGCCCCCCCCCCATCGCGGGCAAGCGCACTTCTGCAGGTTTGGCGCTATCGCGCGGTGTCAGGGACACCGGGGCGATTTGCATCAGGTCAGAACCTCGGCAAGGTTGCCTTTGGACTCCAGCCAGTTTTTGCGATCGCCGGCGCGCTTTTTGGCCAGCAACATGTCCATCATTTCCGAAGCCACCTCGAAATCATCCAGCGTCAGTTGCACCAGACGGCGAGTGTTCGGGTCCATGGTGGTTTCACGCAGCTGTGGCGGGTTCATTTCACCCAGACCTTTGAATCGAGTGACCTGCGGCTTGCCGCGTTTCTTCTCGGCCACCAGACGGTCCAGAATCCCGTCGCGCTCGGCTTCGTCCAGTGCGTAGTAAATCTCTTTACCCAAGTCGATGCGATACAGCGGCGGCATGGCGACATACACGTGCCCGGCGTCTACCAGCGGGCGGAAATGCTGGACGAACAACGCACACAACAAGGTCGCAATGTGCAAACCATCGGAGTCGGCGTCGGCAAGGATGCAGATCTTGCCGTAGCGCAGCTGGCTCATGTCCGCGGCGCCCGGATCGACACCTATGGCGACGGCAATGTTGTGGACTTCCTGACTGGCAAGCACTTCGCCACCATCGACTTCCCACGTGTTGAGGATCTTGCCGCGCAACGGCAGGATCGCCTGAAACTCCTTGTCCCGCGCCTGCTTGGCCGAACCGCCAGCGGAGTCACCTTCCACCAGGAACAGCTCGGAACGCATCGGGTCTTGCCCGGCGCAATCAGCCAGCTTGCCAGGCAACGCCGGACCTTGAGTAATGCGCTTGCGCTCGACCTTCTTACTGGCCTTGAGTCGGCGACCGGCGTTGTTGATCGCCAATTCGGCCAGTTGCATGCCCAGATCGGAGTTGGCGTTGAGCCACAGGCTGAAAGCGTCTTTGACGACACCTGACACAAACGCCGCCGCTTCACGAGAAGACAAGCGCTCTTTGGTCTGGCCGGAAAACTGCGGCTCCTGCATTTTCATCGAGAGCACGAATGCGATGCGCTCCCAGACGTCTTCCGGCGCGAGCTTCACGCCACGCGGCAGCAGATTGCGGTATTCGCAGAACTCGCGCATCGCATCAAGCAAGCCCTGACGCAGACCGTTGACGTGAGTGCCGCCTTGCGCCGTCGGGATCAGGTTGACGTAGCTTTCCTGAACGCTGTCGCCGCCTTCCGGCAACCAGAGCAGCGCCCAGTCGACCGCTTCTTTATTACCAGCAAAACTACCGCAGAACGGTTCGTCCGGCAGGCGCAGGAAGTCGCTGACCGAGTCCTGCAAGTAGGAACGCAGGCCGTCTTCGTAATGCCATTCGACTTTTTCGCCGGTGGCTTTGTCTTCAAAGCTGACCAGCAGCCCCGGACACAGCACGGCTTTGGCCTTGAGCACATGCTTGAGACGGCTGACCGAAAACTTCGGGGTATCGAAATACTTGGGGTCCGGCGAGAAATAAACGCTCGTCCCGGTGTTGCGTTTACCGACCGTCCCGACAACTTCCAGCTCCGACGCCTTGTAGCCGTCGGTGAAGGACATTTCGTATTCGTTGCCATCGCGCTTGACCCGAACCTTGACCAGGGTCGACAGCGCGTTGACCACGGAAATACCCACACCGTGAAGACCGCCGGAGAACTGGTAGTTCTTGTTGGAGAACTTGCCGCCCGCGTGAAGCTTGGTGAGGATCAGCTCGACACCCGAAACTCCTTCCTCCGGGTGAATATCCACCGGCATGCCGCGACCATCGTCGGACACTTCCAGCGAGTTATCGGCATGCAGGATGACCTGCACCGATTTGGCATGCCCGGCCAGCGCTTCGTCGACGCTGTTGTCGATGACTTCCTGGGCAAGGTGGTTCGGTCGCGAAGTGTCGGTGTACATGCCCGGACGCTTTCGAACCGGGTCGAGGCCCGAGAGGACTTCGATGGCGTCTGCGTTATAAGAGCTAGCGCTGGGATTGGCCATGGGGTCTCGTCATCAGTTGTTCGTGGGGTTACAGAGTTGAAAACCTGTAGGAGCTGCCGAAGGCTGCGATCCGCCTAAGCCAGGCTTTCGAACCAATCGCAGCCTTCGGCAGCTCCTACATTTAATCCGGCTATACATTCAAAGCGTCGAAACATCCACCGCCTGTAACAACTCAGGGGCGAATCCGGCAAAGCTCAACAATGCGGGCAATTGCCCGGCAAAGCCTTGGTAACTGTGGTCGCCACCGGCCTGAATACGCAAGGCGCATGCACGATAAAACGATTCGGCGCGGCGATAATCAAGGGTCTCATCCCCGGTTTGCAGCCAGACCTGAATACGCGTGGGGTCCTGAGGTGCTGGTACTTCCAGTTCGGCCAGAGCCTTGACGTGGTCGTGGGTCAGCTCCCAGGTTTCGCCGGTATAAAGGTTTTGCTGCGTACCGACAAATCCGTCGAACAGCTGGTGCGGGTTGACTGCCGGGTTGATCAGCACGGCTTTGAGGCCGTGACGCTGCGCCAAGTGTGTCGCATAGTAGCCGCCGAGCGAGCTGCCGACCAGCAATGGCCGCCCCAGTTCTTCGATAGCGGATTCGAGCTGAACCATGGCTTGACGCGGATGGTGATGCAACTCAGGGACACGCACCTGCTCACTCAACCCCAGCGAGCGCATCAGCGCGATCAATTGAGTAGCTTTTTTCGACAGCGCCGAACTGTTCAGGCCGTGGATATAAAGCAGTGTGGGGTTTTCGCTGGTCACGCCGTCCGCTCCTGAATCACTGAGTGGTGCAAAGCCGCGCAGTTTACAGGGACTAACGCTGAAAGACTCGCACAGGTGTGTATCACGCCAAAAAGATCAGTAGCCCTTGCCGCCGTAATCCACTTCGAAATCCAGGCCAACCACCCGGGATACGCCGGTTTCCAGCGTCCCATCGTTGTAAAGACGCAGCCAGCGGTAGCCTGGAGCGGTGGTATCAACTTTGAAATCAACGCTACCGGGCGCGAACTGAATGCAGGTTGAAGGCGACGCCAGCAGCCGGACGGTATCGCGCATCTGGTCATATTCCTGATGAACATGCCCCCAGAGCACTGCTCGCACCTGTGGAAAACGCTCCAGGACCGCAAACAGCGCGTCGGGATTACGCAGGCCGATGGGATTCATCCACTCGCAGCCAATCGGCACCGGATTGTGATGCAGACACACCAGATGATGTCGCTCGGGGGCT
Organism: Pseudomonas syringae group sp. J309-1; assembly: GCF_032582135.1. Lineage (NCBI taxonomy): Bacteria > Pseudomonadati > Pseudomonadota > Gammaproteobacteria > Pseudomonadales > Pseudomonadaceae > Pseudomonas > Pseudomonas syringae group sp. J309-1. Next base: position 3,297 of record NZ_JAWHNU010000106.1, read on the forward strand.
TCACTCAATGACTGGACCAGCAACTGCAGTTGTTGATCAGACAAATACCCGGGTACGGAACCCGGTACCGAGGAGTCCAGCAGCGTCACTCGCCAATTGCCGATATCAATGACCGGGTCGAGCAAGTCGCTTTGTTGCGCAGCCTGAAGCATTTCCCGGGATTCATCGTGATTGCCCGGAAACCAGCGCTTGGGAGCATCAATCTGATCGCTCAATTGCCGAAAAGCCTCATAAGACTCAACACTGCCGTCCTGAGAAACATCGCCACTGGCAACCACCAGATCGACCTGCGGCTGTTCGGCCAGCACCAATTCGATGACTTTTTGCAGACTGTCGCGGGTACACATGCCCAGCAGCGTATCGTCCGCATTGGCGAACAAATGGCTGTCGGACAGCTGGACCAACAGGACTGAGTCGTTAACGGGGACGTTGGGCAAAAGCCATCTCCTTGGGGCAGAGTCTGGCGATTATGGTGGGAAGCGATCAGGTCGGCAAATCCGGGAATGAGTGGCAGGTCTCAGTTACGAACGATTGGCCTGTAGGAGCTGCCGAAGGCTGCGATGGCGGTGTGTCAGATAAGTGCTTTGGCAGCCTTCGGCAGCTCCTACAAGAAATGTATTTCTCTGAAAGACGAGATATAACGCTTACCGCACCGTTTCAAACTCATGCCCGCACGCCAGGCAATGGCTCAGCCACTCTCCCAAAAAGAGATTGAGCTGAGCTTTTTCATCCGGCTGATGCATCTCCGCATTGGGATACGGATAGATCCCCCGAAAGCGTCGCGCATGTTCAGCGCCGATGACTTCGGCCATGCGCGCGTCGTGGTAGACCTGGACTTCCAGGCTTGGCACCGGAAGCCACGGCAGGCTGTGTTCCTGACGCACTTGCAGGGTCGTGGTGTATGGACAATCGAGAAGTACTTCAACCGCCAGCACGCCGAGCATTTGATCGCCCTGGGTTACCGCCACCCGACGTGAGCGTTGTTCGTTGCGCATGTCCGGCAACAATCGCATCAAGCGCGCATAATTGGCCTCGCAGGCGGCTTGCAGCCCGGCGAGGTCAACACGATAGCGCTCGCGCAATGGATTCACGACCATAACCCCCTGACTTCGGCACGATTCAACGCCAGCCATTGCAGCGCAATAATCGTCGAAGCATTGATAATTCGCCCGTCACGTACGGCTTGCAGTGCGTCATCGAACGACCAGACGGTGACGCGGATATCTTCACCCTCAGACTCCAGTCCGTGCAATCCCCCTGCACCCTCGCTTTCACAACGCCCTAAGTACAGATGAACGAACTCATCGCTGCCACCCGGCGACGGAAAGTATTTAGTGATAGGCCACAAAGCGCTGAAGACGATATCAGCTTCCTCTTCTGCCTCACGGTGGGCAACCTCTTCAGGCTGCTCATCTTTGTCGATCAAACCGGCGACCAGCTCAATCAGCCAAGGGTTGGCAGTCTTGTTCAGCGCACCAACGCGAAACTGCTCGATCAAGACCACTTCGTCACGTTTGGCGTCATACGGCAGGACACACACCGCGTCGTGGCGTACAAACAGCTCGCGACTGATTTCCTTGCTCAGGCCACCGGCAAACAGCTCGTGACGCAGGATCACTTTGTCCAGTCTATAAAAGCCCTGAAAGCAGTTTTCCCGTTTGGTGATTTCAAACGCTGTCGGGGTCGATCGGGTCGGGTCGGTCATGGGCTTCTCGCTTCGGGTAAATCGTGACGTGACGCCATCCTAACGCGCATCGCCAACCAGATGCAGCCCCCTCTTGAACATGCAGGGTAGACGGGTGATGGCGAAACGAACTCTAATCCGCCCAGCGGCGAACCGATGCCACCGTTTGCAGTCCAAGCAGCCTGAACTCGAACAACGTAACCGTCTTCATTGCCACCGCAAAGGATCAACATGTCGTTATTGAGGATCGCTTCACTGGCTTGCCTGGCACTTATGCTGGGTGCGTGTCAGAGCCTGTTCCAACCCAATTACCGTGCGCCCCTGCAAGTGCAGCGCGATGCGTCCGAGCTGATCAAGCCGGGCTGTACCGCCGCCGATTGCCCGCTGGTGAATATCGACACCGTGCACTTCCCCGATGAGCCCAAGCTGGACGCCATCGTGCAGAAGACCCTGCTGCAACTGACTCGCACAGATTCCAGCGGACCGCTGCCGGTCTCGCTCAAGGCGTATCAAGAGCAATACCTGGGTAATTCCCAAGGGCGAAACGCCAGCTATTTGCAAGCCAAGGTACGCGAGCAACATGACGGTATCGTAGTCGTCGAACTGTCCAGCTATCTGGAGACCGGCGGCGCACACGGCGCGCCAGGTCGCGCGTTCATCAACTACTCACGTCCGCAAGAGAAAGTGCTGACCCTGGCCGACATGATTGTGCCGGGCAAGGAAGGCGAGTTCTGGCAGAAGGCCGAACTGGCGCATCAGGGCTGGTTGTTGTCGACCAAAATGAACGAAGACCCTGAGTTCATGAAAACCTGGCCGTTCAAACGCACCCCGCACATCGCCCTGACGTACGGCGCGTTCATCCTCAAGTATCAGGTGGACACCATCGCGCCTTACTCCATGGGTCACATCGAGCTGAAGATTCCTTATCCACAGCTCAATGGCATCCTCAAACCGGAGCTGTTCCCCGGTCGCGGTTGAGGTTCTTACCCGGCAACTTTTTTACCCAGCAACAACTGCAGCACGCCAGCGACGATGAGCGCTGGCAGTGTTGCGCCGATATCCGGATAAACATTCGCCAGCAAGTGGTAGGTGCTGACCCCGCCCAGCCAGGCCAGCAACGTCATCCATTGAAACCCGACATTAGCCGCCCCGCTTTTGCGTCCTCGCAGCACAAAGTGATCCACCAGCACCACGCCAAACAACGGCGCGAATACCGAGCCGATGAGCAGCAGGAAGTTCTGATACTGCGCCAACGGTGCAAAACAGGCGATCAGGGTGCAGATGACACCAATCGCTAACGCCAGATGCTCGACTTTCAGCCCTGAAAGCATCCCGCTGGAGACCGCCGCGGAGTGAATATCGGCAAAAGCGTTTTCCGACTCGTCGAGCAGGATCAGCAGCAATGGAATCCCCAACCCCGCCCCTGCCAACGCCAACAACAGCGCATTGACTTCCCCGCTTGGCGCGAACGCCAGGGTGTAAGCGACGCCCAGGCTCATCAGCCAGAAATTACCGATGAAGAACCCCAGCGCGGTGCCGCCGAAGACATTTTTTGCGCGCTTGCCGAAGCGTGAGTAATCGGCAATCAGTGGCAGCCATGACAGCGGCATGGCGATAGCAATGTCAAAGCCAACGGCAAAGGGTAAAGATCCGTCACCGGCCTGAGCCCAAAGCGTGGCCAGATCAGCCTTGGCGAACAGATTCCAGGTCAGCCACAGGCAAGCCGCCAGCAACAGCCAGATGCCCCACTTACGCAGGATCTGCCGAACAAATGTCAGCGGGCCACTGACCGCCAGCAATGTCGCCAGCCCACCGAAGAACAAGGTCCAGAGCAGCGGACTGGTCCACGGGCTGCCTTCGCCAAAAGCGCGGGTGCCCAGCAGACTGGCGGCATCGCGCATGACGATGATTTCGAACGAACCCCAACCGATCAACTGCAACAGGTTGAGCAGCGCGGGCAGTGAGGCGCCTTTGCTACCCAGGCTGACTTTCAGCGCGGCCATGGACGACAAACCGGTGTCGCTGCCGATCACGCCGACAGCGGCCAGCAGCAATACGCCCACCAGCGTGCCCAAGAAGATCGCCATCAACGAGCCCGACAGGCCCAGCCCTGGCGCCAACAGCGCGCCGGTTTGCAGGACCATCAGACCAATGCCGAGGGAAAACCACAGAGAAAACAGATCACGCCCGCCGAAGACGCGCTTTTCTGCGGGAACAGGGGAATCGGGTGAGTAGGTGCTGGGGGTGGTCATATTTGAGGCCGTAACGACAGGGTGGCTGGATGCATGTCGGCCTACTGTGGGAGCGAATTCATTCGCGAAGAGGCCGGTACATTCAACAGATATTTGTTGGCTGTAACAGAGCTTTCGCGAATGAATTCGCTTGTATGGTTAGACTTGAAGGGGTGGTGGGACGAACAGTTCGCATCTGACTGCTGCAACA
>NZ_JAWHNU010000107.1:0-7125 GCF_032582135.1 Pseudomonas syringae group sp. J309-1
GCGCGCTCCTACAGATGAAAAAGTACTCCAAATCAAATAGTTGTAGTTTGTTTGATAGGAGCCGGGCTTGCCCGCGATAAAGGCGACGCGGATTTCAGGCTCACCGCGTCAGCTTCATCGCGGGCAAGCCCGGCTCCCACAAAAGCTACTCAGTCTCGCCGCAACACATAAAACTTGCTGTCCACCTTCATCACCGGAAAGCTCTCCGGCAGGTCTTCCTTCGCCACTTCAACAAATCCGTGCTTCTCGTAAAACCGGTGCGCGGCGAGGAATTTGTCGGTGGTGCCCAGGTAGATCTCCTGCACGCTGCGTTCCCAGGCGTTTTCAAGCAGCATGTTGAGCAGCTGCGCCGCCACTCCAAACTCACGCCCACGAAACGGCGCTGCCACGAACATTTTCCGCAAGGCGGTCTGCTGTGCGCCGATGTCTTTGAGGCCGATGGTGCCGATGACCTGGCCTTGATGTTTAGCAACCCAGAAGTCGCCTTTGCCGACCTGATAGAAGTCAGGAATGGCCTGCAGATCCGGCTGATCCTCAGCGCTGATAGCAATGCCGAACTCTTCACGTTGGATCGGCAGGATGACGTCAATCACGCCTTGCTGATCAGTGGGTTCAAAACGACTGATCTGGATATCGCTTATGGCTGGTGCTGACAAAACAAGGCTCTCCTTCTGATCCGGTGCATAGCCAAATCCTACCTCTGATATCGACAAATCGCTCAAACATTACTGAGCATGCTCTCAAGGGGGCGACTGCCGCCCACTAACGTCGCCAAACGAATAGAGGTGGCAGCTGTGTGCAGGTTGGCGAAACGGAAAAAAAGGAAGCCGGCAGATCCGAAGGTCTCCTTGGTACCGCTCAGCTGTCGCAGAATGAAAATCTCTTCAGGGTTTGTTGTTTGCCCTCGCACCGCTATCATCGCGGCATCTTGCGGGGGACTTTTGAATGCTTAACGCTCTATGGCTCGGTTTTTTTCTGATTGCGGCAATCTCCGCATTTGGCCAGTGGCTGATTGGCGGTAACGCCGGCATTTTTGCGGCCATGGTCGAAAGCATCTTTGCCATGGCCAAGCTGTCGGTTGAAGTCATGGTTCTGCTGTTCGGCACACTGACGCTGTGGCTCGGTTTTCTGCGCATTGCAGAGAAAGCAGGGATCGTCGACTGGCTGGCGAAAGTCCTCGGGCCACTGTTCCTGCGCCTGATGCCGGAAGTCCCTGCGGGCCACCCTGCCCTTGGCCTGATCACCCTCAACTTCGCTGCCAACGCATTGGGCCTGGATAACGCGGCAACGCCTATCGGCCTCAAGGCCATGCGCTCGCTGCAGGAGCTCAACCCCAGCCAGACCACGGCCAGTAATGCACAGATTCTGTTTCTGGTACTCAACGCGTCTTCGCTGACGTTGCTGCCTGTTTCGATTTTTATGTACCGCGCACAGCAAGGCGCCCTCGACCCGACGCTGGTGTTCTTGCCCATTCTTCTGGCGACCAGCGCCTCGACGATCGTCGGCCTGTTGTCGGTGGCGTTCATGCAGCGCCTGCGGCTGTGGGACCCGGTCGTGCTGGCCTACCTGATCCCCGGCGCACTGCTTCTCGGCGGTTTTATGGCGTTACTGGCAACCATGTCAGCAGCGGCATTGGCCGGCCTCTCTTCTATCCTCGGCAACCTGACGCTGTTCGGCCTGATCATTATGTTTCTGGTGATCGGTGCGTTACGCAAGGTGCAGGTTTATGAAGCGTTTGTCGAAGGCGCGAAGGAAGGTTTTGACGTCGCCAAAGGCCTGTTGCCCTATCTGGTAGCGATGCTCTGTGCGGTCGGCGTGCTGCGTGCTTCGGGCGCGCTGGACATGGGCCTGGAAGGTATTCGTCATCTGGTTGAGTGGCTGGGGGTCGACACACGCTTTGTCGATGCGTTGCCGACTGCCATGGTCAAGCCGTTCTCGGGCAGCGCCGCTCGGGCGTTGTTGATCGAAACCATGCAGACTCAAGGCGTAGACAGCTTTGCAGCACTGGCTGCCGCGACGATTCAGGGCAGCACCGAAACCACGTTCTACGTGCTGGCGGTGTACTTCGGTGCCGTTGGCATCCAGCGCGCACGCCACGCCGTTGGCTGCGCGCTGCTGGCCGAGCTTGCCGGTGTGATCGCGGCAATCATGGTCACTTACTGGTTCTTCGGCGCAACCGCGCAGTAAGCGTCAGCCTTACTGAGCGGCGGGCTCGGCAGCTTCAGGTTTGACGTCAGGCTCGGCCGCCTCAGGCTGAGCCTTTTCAGGCTCTTTTGCCTCGGGCTCTGAGCGCTGCGGCGCAGGCTCATCAGCCCCGCTGTTACTGTCATCGCCACCCGGCTTGAGACGGATTATCCGGCCAGAAGGTCGAGTGACAGGCGCCTGATCAGCCTCGGTCACTTCAAAACGCAGCACGCCGATCATCTGCCCGTCTTCGGTCAGCACCCTCACCTGCCATTTGCCCACCGCGTCCTGTGGGAAATTGCGTTTGTGGGTCCACGCTCGGTAGCCTTCTTTACGGCCACCATGGATATCCAGCGCAATCCGGTCGACTTCTTTGCCGTTGTGTCGCCACACGTGGTAAATCCGCTCATCCAGACCACGCGGCGCATTGATCGAGGTGTAGGCGTACAAACCACTGTTGCGAACCTGATTAGCGCTGACTTGGGTGACGCTGTCCCCTGGCGTGCGGTTCTTGTTATCGAAGTCGATGCTGACCGCTACTTCGGTCAGCCACAGCGTCGCGGGCGGCACCCATGAACGCAGCAGCCAGCCTGCGCCGCCGATTGCCAGGATCATGACCACCACGCCCACGCCGCGCCGCCAACTGGTGACCGGGAAACTCGATATCAGGCTGGGGAATGACAGCAGCATCGCGATGCCCAGCGACAGCTTGTAACTCTCGGCGGTGGTCAGGTGCAGGATGATCGGCAGCGCGGTCAGCAAGGCAGCGAACAGGGTCAGGGTGTGCAAGGCCATGAACAGCCAGCGCCGAGGGGCAAGCCATTTGTAGTACAGCGGATCAATGATGGAGATAAGACCGGCCGCACCCAGCATCCCGGTAAAAATCGCCTGGGCGCTGTTCCATGTAGTGGTAATGAAGAAGAACGGCAGAACGAAAAACAGACTTTCCTGGTGAATCATCTGCGTGCCGTATCGCAGTATTCCTTCGGGAATTCTGCGTTTGAAAACCTTGGTGAACAGCACCATGGCGCTGCTTTCGACCATCAGCCATAACCAGCTGAGCAGCATTACCACGGCGATCCAGGTGGCCAGGCCTTCCTGACGGTCCACCAGAATGAAGCTGGCGATACCCGAAACGAAACCACCCGCCGCAATAAGCCCCGGATAACGCTTCATCAGTTCAACGATGCGGACGATCAGGGATTTCCATTGAGGCATTTCAGCGATTCACTTGATGGTGTGGAAAAAGGGTCAGCAGGATAACAGCGCTGCCAGTGAATTCATTGAATGATTGAGAGTTAAACGCCGCCCTCTGTAGGAGCTGCCGAAGGCTGCGAAAGCGGTCTTCTGGAAAAACGCATTCGCAGCCTTCGGCAGCTCCTACAAATATGATCATCGGCGTTTACGGCGATAGCTGTTAACGCGCCATCCCACCAGCAACACCAGTAAGCCCACCACTGCCGTCGTCAGCCAGAACGCACTGTCGTAACTCAGCAACGACTGTTCAGTGCGCCAATAACTCTTCTGCTTGAGCAATTCGCGCAGCGCGCGATTGGCACTGTCGAGGCTGACGGCTTTGTAACGCTTGACCGGATCAGCAAACCGGCCTTTTTCGTAATCGTTGAGCGCACCCCAGTAATAGTCCGCCAAGGCACTGTTGCCCTGCACGGCCCAGGCCTGCTTGGCGATGGTGGCTTGTTTGATCCGGGCGAATGCCGCCGGATCGAGGCCGTCCACTTGCAGACGATCGAGCATTGCGCGGACGTATTCCTTGGCCTGATCAACGTCATCGCGCTCCAGGTCGGCATTCAAGCTCATAAAGCCCATGCCGCCGAAGACCTCCCGGTCGACCCACGGACCGTAAGACAAACCGTGCTTGAGGCGCAGGTCGCTGTAGAGCGCCCATTCAAGGTAGTCGCTGACGAGCTCCAGCGTTTCATCATGCTGATCGTCCAGCAGCGGCTCGTTGAATATCAGATGCAGCCGCGCAGCGTCGCCCAGCGTTCCACGAATCAAGGTGCGGTCTTTTTCAGCCGCGCCATTGGGCTCGGCCAACGGAGGATGGTCGATGGGATCAAGCGCATCAAGCTCACCGAACGTACGCTCCAGATAGCTCGGCAACAGCCGGTCCAGGTCGCCGACCACGATTAGTGTCATGTTGTTCGGCGCATACCAGGAGCTGAAGACCTCTTGAACCTGATCCAGGGTGATGTGATCGACCTGCGGGCGCTCGGCGCACTTGAGGCCCATCTCCACCGCCAACTGGCTGCTGGCGTTGTGACCCAGATCCTTGCGATCCAGCCAGCGTTGCAGGTGCGAGTAATGGCCGCCATCTTCGCGCTCGACGATACGTTTGACGGTATCCAGATCGGGCTGATCGAAGTGGGTCTTGGTCAGCACATCCAGCAGCAGGTCCAGCACCTTGCGCTGATTCTGCGCCGGAGCCTCGATCACAAACGTGGTGTCGGTGTTACTGGTGAACGCATTCCAGTCGCCACCCAGCGCCTGCATGCGCTCTTCCAGCCCTCCTTCACCCGCATCGTCGATACCGCTGAACAGCAAATGCTCCAGCAAATGCGGCAGCTCTTTGTCTTCACACGGGAAGTCATCGAAACCAATGCCGACCACCAAACGAATGGCCACGTGACCTTTTTCATAGCCTGGCTTGAGCAGGAGTTGCAAACCGTTGGGCAGCATATAGCCCTCGACCTGAAAACGGTCGAGAGCGGAGGAAGGCAGTGCGATCAGAAACAGACAAGCGAACAGCAGGCAACGCATAAAACATTGCTTCCTTGCGGATCGGTATGTCTAACAGACTTCGATGTGCCCGGTACGTTCACATCACCACTTTTACGCGGGCTGCTCTGGCTCGCTTTCGCTGGACAATGCGCCAGTGTCGGCGGTTTCCAGTACGGCGTAGGCGCTGCTGCAAAACAGGGAGTTGAGGCGCTTCATGTCGGCAATCAGTTCAAGGTGCAGCGAACTGGTTTCAAGGCTCTGCACCACTTTGCGTTGCAGGCGGCTGACGTGGGCATGGGCCAGGCGACGCTCCTGGGCGCGGAAGCGGCGTTTTTCACGCAGCAACTGGCGAGCGCTTTCCGGATCACCGCTGAGGAACACCGACAAGCCCAGACGCAGGTTGGCCAGCAACTGCGATTGCAGGCCCGCCAGTTCTTCCAGCCCGACCTCGGAGAAGGAGCGACGCTGGGAGGTTTTCTGCTGCTGGATTTTGCGCAGCATGCGTTCGATCAATCCGGCAGCCAGTTCCAGGTTGATGGTCAGCTCGATGATTTCCGCCCAGCGCCGATTGTCCTGCTCACCGAGGTCCTCCCGGGGCATCTGCGCCAGATAAAGCTTGATCGCGCTGTACAGCGCTTCGACGTCATCGTTGAGGCGACGCATTTCCTGAGTCATGGACGTTTGCGTACCGCGCAGGACTTCCAGCATCGAGCCGAGCATGCCTTCAATCAGGTCACCCATGCGCAGGGTTTCCCGCACGGCATTGGCCAACGCAAGGCTAGGCGTAGACAGGGCTGTCAGGTCCAGATGGCGCGGCTTGGCCAGCCCGTTGACCTCGGGACGCTCCGGCAAGATGACCGAACACAGCCGCGCCATCGGGCCGACGGTGGGCAGCATGATCAGACAGCGGGCGGTGTTGTAGACCAGGTGGAAGCCAATGACCATGTCTTGCGGGCTGAAGCCCAGGCTGTCGATCCAGCGTACGAGTGGGTCGAGCACCGGAATGACCAGCAGCAGGCCAAACAATTTGTACAGCAAGCTGCCCAAGGCCACTTGGCGACCGGCAACGTTCTGCATGCTGGTGCTCAGGAAGGCCAGCATGCCACTGCCGATGTTGGCGCCGATCACAAGGCCGATAGCCACCGGCAAGCTGATGATTTCAGCGCCTGCCAGCGTTGCGGTCAGCAGCACGGCGGCCAGACTGGAGTAGGAAATCATCGCGAACAGCGCGCCCACCAGTGCATCCAGCAGCAAATCGCCGGTCAGCGACGCAAACAGTACTTTTACGCCAGCGTTTTGGGTGATCGGGGCCGCAGCGGCGACGATCAGTTGCAGCGCCAGCACAATCAGCCCAAGGCCAATGGCAACGCGCCCCATCTGACCTAGACGAGTCTGCTTGCGCGACAGAAAGAACACCACGCCCAGGAAAATCAGCAGTGGCGACAGCCAGGATAAATCGAACGTCAGGATGCGCGACATCAAGGCCGTGCCGACATCCGCGCCCAGCATGATTGCCAGGGCAGGCGTCAGCGCCATGAGGCCCTGACCGACAAATGAAGTCACCAGCATGGCGGTGGCGTTGCTGCTCTGCACAACCGCGGTCACCAGAATGCCGGCGATAAAAGCCAGCGGACGCTTGGACATGTTCTGACTGATGACCTGACGCAACTGCGCGCCGTACACGCGCAAAATGCCGGTACGAACAATGTGAGTGCCCCAGATCAGCAAGGCCACGGCCGAAAGCAAATCGAGCAGGGTCAGCATACGGAAAGCCCCCTGAGGTGTGCCCATATGGGCAATGAATTGAAGGTGCAGCGAATGTCGCGCTTGCCAGGCCTTACTAACCTTTAGTCGGCCTTTGGCTTAAATGCCAACAATGATTGGCATCCAGCCATTGAAACAAATATGTAATAAATCAGCCATCTACATTTGCGTGCAAGGAAACACGATCCCTGTGGGAGCGAATTCATTCGCGATAGGCCGGTATATCCGATGGATATTTATCATCTGTAATCGCCCCTTCGCGAATGAATTCGCTCCCACCAGAACCGCATTTACACTGCACGAACTGCGACTGCAGGCAAAAAAAAGAACGCGATCTCTGTGGGAGCGAATTCATTCGCGATAGGCCGGTATATCCGATGGATATTTATCATCTGTAATCGCACCTTGATCCACATAAAGAATCCCACAAACCAGCCA
>NZ_JAWHNU010000108.1:0-7048 GCF_032582135.1 Pseudomonas syringae group sp. J309-1
GGCAAAATGCCCCGAACAGGTCGAGGCATTTTTTTGGTTATGCGGTGAGGCTTGGGTTTTCACACAGTCTGCACAGGTTTTGCACAAGCTTGAGAGGCTACCAACCTGTGGGAGCTGAGCTTGCTCGCGATGAACGATAACGCGGTGTGGCCGTGAAACCGCGTCGCCAGTATCGCGGGCAAGCCCGGCTCCCACAGGGATTAGCGATCCGCCTGAGATGGTTATCTCTGGGAGATCCTATGTTGGCCTGCAAGGGGTGATCCCGGTGGGAGCGAATTCATTCGCGAAGAGGGCGGTACATCCGCATCTATTTATCTCCTGAAATACCGCCTTCCCGAATAAATTCGGTCCCACTGGATAGCGCCGCTCTTAAGAAATCACTCATATCCAGAACCAATATTCCTTTGAATCATTGGCTTTCTGTAGCCAAAGTCTGACTAAATAGCCCCCCTGATAAACGTTCGTAACCAACAGGGAAATGTTATGCAACTGGGCAGTGTGGTTTTACTCTTCGTTGCGCTGGCGATCGCCATCGTATTCATGGGCTTCAAGGTTGTGCCGCAGGGCTACCAATGGACGGTCGAGCGCTTTGGTCGATACACGACAACCCTCAAGCCGGGTCTGAACATCATCGTGCCGGTGATGGACCGCATCGGACGCAAGATCAATGTCATGGAAAGCGTGCTCGACATCCCTCCTCAGGAAGTCATTACTGCTGACAACGCGACGGTACAAATCGACGCTGTGTGTTTCTTCCAGGTCGTGAACACCGCGCAGGCGGCCTACGAGGTGAACAACCTCGAGCATGCCATTCGCAATCTCCTGCAAACCAACATCCGTACCGTGCTCGGCTCCATGGAGCTGGACGCAATGCTCAGCCAGCGTGACAACATCAACGAGCGCCTGCTGCGTACCGTGGATGAAGCGACGGCCCCGTGGGGCATCAAGATCACCCGTATCGAAATCAAGGACATCAGCCCGCCTGACGACCTGATGGCGGCGATGAGTGGCCAGATGAAGGCCGAGCGGATCAAGCGCGCGCAAATCCTCGAAGCCGAGGGCCTGCGAGCGGCGGCGATTCTGACTGCCGAAGGCAAGAAGCAGGCGCAGATTCTTGAGGCTGAAGGTGGTCGTCAGGCCGCTTTCCTCGAATCTGAAGCGCGTGAGCGTCAGGCCGAAGCAGAAGCACGCGCCACCCAGGTGGTGTCCGAGGCCATTGCCAGCGGCAATGTCCAGGCGGTCAATTACTTCGTTGCGCAAAAGTACATCGATGCACTGGGCAAACTGGCTTCAGCCAACAACAGCAAGGTCATTCTCATGCCTCTGGAGGCCAGTCAGGTCATTGGCGCTGTGGGCGGTATCGGCGAAATCGTCAAAGCTACCTTCGACAGCAAGAAGTCCTGAGGCACGCCCTATGGAATACCTGCAAAACCTGTCGTTCTGGGACTGGCTTGGGCTGGGCACCATCTTGCTGATTCTCGAAGTATTCGGCGCGGGCGGCTATCTGCTGTGGATGGGCGTGGCGGCTGCAGCGGTAGGGGTCATGACATTCATCATTCCAGGGATGATCTGGACTTTTCAGTTCCTGCTGTTTGCGGTGACCTCGGTGCTGACCGCGTTGTATTGGTGGCGACGTCAGCGCACGGTGAACCGACCCTCGGATCAGCCCGGTCTGAACATGCGCGGCCAGGAACTGATCGGTCGCGTGTTTACCGTACAGAACGAGATTGTCGATGGGCGGGGCAAGATCAAGGTTGGCGACAGTGTGTGGCTGGTGAACGGGCCTGATACCCCGGTCGGTAGTCAGGTGCGGGTGATCGGTCAGGACGGGGCGATATTGCGGGTTGAGGCGCTTTGAATAACACCTGACCCCTGTAGGAGCGCGCTTGCCCGCGATAGCGTTGAGTCTGGCACCGGTGTGCTATCTGGAAGACTGCTATCGCGGGCAAGCGCGCTCCTACAAGTGTCGTCGCATCCACCACGGAACTACCGCATCACTCCCGTTATCAAAGAGTTTCAGAACAATCACTGTTGGAGTACCTCATCATGCGTCTCAAGCTCGCTGTCGCCACGTTTGCTCTGCTTTCTCTCCCGGTTGGTTCAGCAATGGCCGACGCTGGGTTCTGGCGTGATGTCATTTCTTCTGGCGCCACTACCGGCTCCACTTACCTGACCTTCAAGGATCACAAACTGATCGTTGCTGCTCAAGACGACGCAGGCAGCTTTGTTGCCAGCGACGGCGGCATCCGTGGTCCTTTCCTGGAAGCTGCCATCCAGCAGGTTCGCAGCGAGAACCCAGGCCTGAACGCTTCGGACATGGATCTGGCCAACGCCATCCTGGCCAAGAATCTGGTTGCTGAAAACCAGTAATTCAGAGTTAAAAAAAATGCCGCTCAATGAGCGGCATTTTTTATGGCTGGCTGTTCGGCTTACTCGCCGATAGCTGCCTTGTAGCCTGCAGCGTCCAGCAGTTTCGCCAGATCAGCATCGGCAGCACTTGGCTTGATTTTGAAAATCCATGCACCGTAAGAGTCGTTGTTCAACGATTCTGGCGCGTCGCCCAGTGCTTCGTTGACTTCCACGACTTCGCCAGCAATCGGCGAATAGATATCGGAAGCGGCTTTCACCGATTCAACGACACCCGCAGCATCACCAGCGGCGAAGACTTTGCCGATTTCCGGCAGTTCAACGAACACCACGTCGCCCAGTGCTTCCTGAGCATGGTCAGAAATGCCCACGACAATCAGGTCACCTTCTTTCTTTGCCCATTCGTGGCTATCAGCAAAACGCAGTTCGGCGGGGATATTGCTCATTTAGTCATCCTCAACATCGGGTCAGCGGTAAACCCGCCAGGAAAATTCAGATCAGGGCTTTGCCATGACGTACAAACGCGGGCTTCACCACGCGAACCGGGTACCATTTGCCGCGAATTTCGACTTCGGCACGGTCAGCAGTGGCCATTGGCACGCGTGCCAAGGCAATCGACTTGCTCAGCGTAGGAGAGAAACTACCACTGGTGATCTCTCCTTCGCCAATTTCTGCGATGCGCACCACTTGATGAGCGCGCAAAACGCCGCGCTCTTCCAGCACCAGACCAACCAGTTTGGAGCCAATGCCCCGTGCGCGCTCGGCTTCCAGAGCGGCACGGCCGATGAACTTGCGGGAGGCAGGCTCCCACGCAATAGTCCAGGCCATGTTGGCTACCAGTGGCGTGACTTGCTCGTCGATGTCCTGCCCGTAAAGGTTCATGCCTGCTTCAAGACGCAGGGTATCTCGTGCGCCCAGACCGATTGGAGAAATGCCAGCGCCCACCAGATCGTTGAAGAAGCCAGGTGCCTGTTCAGACGGCAGAATGATTTCCAGGCCGTCTTCGCCGGTGTAGCCGGTACGTGCGATAAACCAGTTGGCGTCTACGCGCCCTTCAAACGGCTTGAGCTGGCGGATCAGTTCAGCACGGGAGGCGGTGACCAGTTCGGCGATTCTGGCGCGGGCGTTGGGCCCTTGAATGGCCAGCATCGAAAGATCATTACGTTTGTTCAGTTGCACATCGAAGTCATTCAGATGCACAAACATCCAGGCGAGGTCTTTGTCGCCGGTAGCCGCGTTGACCACCAGACGATAACCGCTGTCAGTGAGGTAAACGATCATGTCGTCAATAACCCCGCCGTCGTTGTCGAGCATCGCGCTGTAAAGCGCTTGCCCCACATCCTTCAACCGGTCGACATCATTGGCGAGTAAATACTGCAGCCAGGTTTTTGCCTGACTGCCGGTTACATCAATCACATGCATGTGTGAGACGTCGAACACACCGCAATCCCGGCGCACCTGATGGTGCTCCTCGACCTGCGATCCATAATGCAACGGCATGTCCCAACCACCAAAATCGACCATCTTCGCGCCCAGGGCGAGATGCAGGTCAAAAAGCGGCGTGCGCTGTCCCATGGGTTTCTCCTTCCGGGCGTGGCGAAGGTGCGGACAGGCAAAAACGCTGACATGCCCCCTGTGTTTCGGGGTTTGGAGCAGATAGCGACATGTCGAACAGTCTGACAGACCACACCGATTGCGGCGCATTGTAGCCGCAAGGCTGTAGACCCGCACCTAACGAAATTGGCGGGCCGAGCGTCGGATCAAACCGATGACTGGCAACAGACCAACCAGGACCAGCGTCAGCGCGGGCAGGGCGGCGCGGGCCCATTCGCCCTCGCTGGTCATCTCGAAGATGCGCACCGCCAGCGTGTCCCAGCCGAACGGGCGCATCAGCAGGGTGGCGGGCATTTCCTTGAGCACATCGACGAACACCAGCAACGCTGCACTGAGTGCGCCAGGGACCAGCAGCGGTAGATACACCTTGAAAAACAATCGTGGCCCACTGACACCCAGACTGCGTGCTGCTTCCGGGAGGGAAGGGCGGATGCGTGACAGGCTGTTTTCAAGCGGCCCGTAGGCTACGGCAATGAAACGCACCAGATAAGCCAGCAGCAACGCAGCCAGACTGCCCAGTAGCAAAGGCTTGCCTGCACCGCCCAGCCAGCCGGAAACCGGAATGACCAGCACGCGATCGAGATAACTGAAAGCCAGCATGATAGAAACGGCCAACACTGAACCTGGCAGTGCATAGCCCAGATTGGCCAGGCCAACCCCGGAGTTGATCGCCGGGGTCGGTGCCAGACGGCGGGCAAACGCCAACACAAGTGCCACGCTTACGGTAATCAGCGCGGCGATGCCGCCCAGATACAAGGTGTGCAGGATCAGCCCGGTATAACGCTCATCCAGATCGAAGCGCCCGCGTTGCCAGACCCAGACAATAAGTTGCAACAGCGGGACCGCGAAGGCGCAGATGAACACCAGTCCACACCAGCAACTGGCAGCCGCCGCTTTGAGTCCGCGAAGGTGGTAAAGCGCCTTGACCCGAGGCCTTTCGTTGGTCGCCCGGCTCGCACCTCTGGCTCGGCGTTCGCCGTAGAGCACGATCATCACCGCCAGCAGCAACAGGCTGGCCAGTTGCGCTGCGCTGGAGAGGCTGAAGAAGCCGTACCACGTTTTATAAATCGCGGTGGTGAAGGTATCGAAGTTGAACACCGACACCGCGCCGAAGTCGGCGAGGGTTTCCATCAGTGCCAATGCCACACCCGCACCAATGGCCGGACGTGCCATGGGCAATGCGACGCGCCAGAACGCTTGCCAAGGTGTTTGGCCAAGCACTCTGGCGGCCTCCATCAAGCCTTTGCCCTGGGCAAGAAACGCTGTGCGCGCGAGCAGATAGACGTACGGGTAGAACACCAACACCAGCACGATGATCACGCCGCCGGTGGAGCGTACGCGTGGCAGTCGCAGCCCGGTGCCGAACCACTCGCGAAGCAAAGTCTGCACGGGGCCTGCAAAATCCAGCAGCCCGACGAACACAAACGCCAGCACATAGGCGGGAATCGCAAACGGCAGCATCAACGCCCAATCCAGCCAGCGCCGACCGGGGAATTCGCACAGGCTGGTAAGCCACGCCAGACTGACGCCCAGCAGCGTGACCCCGATGCCCACTCCCAACACCAGTGTCAGCGTATTGCCCAGCAGGCGTGGCATCTGGGTTTCCCAGAGGTGGGACCAGATCTGCATGTCGATGGTTTGCCACGACAGCAGCAAGACGCTGAGCGGCAGCAGCACCAATGCAGCGATGGCGAAGACCAGTGGATACCAGCGGCGTTGGGCGGGATGGGCCAAGGGATGGACCTTAAAAGCATGGTTACGACATGGGCCTGTAGGAGCGCGCTTGCCCCCGATAGCTATCTTTCTGTCGAAAACTCTTCGGCTGAATAAACGCTATCGCGGGCAAGCGCGCTCCTACATCGGCAGGCGTCAGGCTGCGATCAATTCCAGCCCACCCGATCCATCATGCGGATCGCTTCGGCCTGGCGCTTGCCCGCAATTTCGACCGGAATGGTATCAGCCTTGAACTGACCCCAGCTCGCGACTTCTTCGGATGGGGCGACTTTCGGGTTGGCCGGGAATTCCTGATTGGTGCCCGCGAAGATCGCCTGTGCTTCAGGACCAGTCATCCACTCGACCATGGCCTTGGCGGCTTCCGGGTGCGGAGCATATTTGGTCAGGCCGATACCGGACAAGTTCACGTGTACGCCGCGGTCTGACTGGTTCGGCCAGAACAGCTTCACTGCCAGATCAGGATTTTCCTTGTGCAGTCGGCCATAGTAGTAAGTATTGACGATGCCGACATCGCACTGACCGGCGTTAATCGCTTCCAGCACCGCGATGTCATCAGAGAACACGTCGGTGGACAAGTTGTTCACCCAGCCCTTGAGGATCTTCTCGGAGGCCTCGGCACCATGGGTTTCAATCAGCGTGGCAGTCAGCGACTGGTTGTAAACCTTTTTAGCTGTGCGCAGGCACAGACGACCCTCCCAGTCCTTGCCAGCCAGGGCTTCGTAGGTCGTCAGCTCTTCGGGCTTAACACGATCAGTTGAATAGGCGATGGTCCGGGCGCGCAGGCTCAGGCCGGTCCAGCTGTGGGTCGACGAGCGATACTGCGCAGGAATGTTGGCGTCGATCACCGGAGAGGTGAACGGCTGCAGAATGCCCATCTGCTCGGCCTGCCAGAGATTACCCGCATCGACGGTGAGCAGCAGGTCGGCAGTGGCGTTTTCGCCCTCGGCCTTGATGCGCTGCATCAGCGGCGCTTCCTTGTCGGTGATGAATTTGACCTTTACGCCGGTTTTGGCGGTATACGCATCAAACACCGGCTTGATCAGCTCATCAATCCGGGATGAGTAAACCACTACCTCATCGGCAGCCTGTGCGGTGCTGCCGAGCACTGTCAGTGTCAAAGCAGCCAGAAGACGCTTGCTTGCCTGCATGGAGAGGTCTCGCGTTGGCAAAATGAGGCGAAATGGTAGTGAATCCCATTTGCCAAGTCTGGATAGACGAGTAACAGAATGTTGCAGCTGGCGAGCAATGTGCAATACCTGTGGGAGCCGGGCTTGCCCTAATGCCAGTCAGTTAAGGAATTGACTTGTCCGTCCACCGAGAATAAAAAACGGGC
>NZ_JAWHNU010000109.1:0-6855 GCF_032582135.1 Pseudomonas syringae group sp. J309-1
TCGGAGTTTTTTTTTTTTTTCTATTTTTTATTTTTTTTTGCGTGTGGGCGTGCCCCGCGCCCGCCCCCGCTCCTGCAGATGAAAAAGTAATCCAAATCAAATAGTTGTAGTTTGTTTGATAGGAGCAGAGCTTGCTCGCGATAAGGCCGGGCGCGGTTCACTTCAGATCGCGTCCAACCTTATCGCGAGCAAGCTCTGCTCCCACAAAGGCTCGAACCGTTATTTTTTCCCGGCCAACGCCTGTGTCACCTGCCCGATATTGCCCTGCAACTCGGCCAGTGGGTCTTCACTATCCAGTGCCAGGACCAACAACTTGCTGCCTGCCGCTGTAATTGCAGCTTTCACCGGCTCCGGCGGCTGGCGATGATCCAGGACCAATGCCACATCGTTTTCCTTGAGGGTGTCGGTCAGCTTTTTCAGGGCTTCGGGCGTCCATTGATCGTCGGACAGTACTTGCGTGCCCACCAGTTCCAGGTTCAGGCCGCTGATCAAGTAGCTCAAATGGTCGGAGAGGCTGACCACGCTGAGGTTGTCGGCGCTGGCCAGGCTCGTTTCGCTGTCGGCAGTCAGTTTCAGCAGTTGCTGTTTCAGGGTCGACAGATTGGCTTCGATGCGCGGTTTGGCGGCGGGGGCGAGGCGCACCAGATCGGCAGCCATGACATCCGCCATGCGCCCCATATTGTTGCTGGAAAGCCACGGTTGGCTGTTCAGGCCATCCACGCCCTGGCCCGGCTGCACGGCAATACCTGGCAAGCTGCCGTCCACTGGACGTGCGGCGTCGATTTCGACGATGCGGATATTGCTGCGTCGTGCATTGGGATACAGCGGATCATCGGCCCAGATGGAGCGCAAACCGATGACTGCATCGGCATCCACCGACAATTTACGCAATGCGTCGACACCGCGACCGGTGAAGTACGCGGTCTGGCGTGAACCGGGCAGGTTGGCTGCTGCGGCGCGCTCCAGCACCACGCCGCTGTCCTTGAGCAGGATTTGCCCAAGGCCAAAGGTGATCGGCAGGCTGGCCAGCACGCGCACAGGTTTCTGATTCTCAGGCGCAGTGGCTGCGGCGTGAGCGTTGGCGGCAAACAGGCCGGTAATAGCAAGTGCAAGGGTCAATTTACGCAACATTTATCCAATATTCCCTTTGAGGCTCGGTACGGTGCCGCGAGCGATGGCGGCCAGGGCGAACGCCATACCTGCAACCAGAATGATCGCCGCGCCGGACGGTACAGGCAGGTCGAAAACGATCGGCAACAGAATGCCGCACAATGTGCTGACGGTAGCAATGGCCACCGATATCCAGAAGAACCCTTTCAGCGACTGACTGAGCAGGCGGGCGGCAGCGGCCGGGATCACCAGCAGTGCGCCCACCAGAATTGCGCCGATTACCTTCACTGAGGCGACGGTAATCAGCGTCACCAGAATCACGAACAGGTAGTCCAGCGTTTTGACCGCAACGCCGCGCACAGCCGCGAGCTGCGGGTTGAAGCTGGCCAGCATGATCCGGTTGTACAGCGGCAGGCTCAGGCCCATGACCATTGAACCCACCACCGCCAGCACCAGAAGATCGCCGCCGTTGACGGTCAGTACCGAGCCGAACAGCACGTTCTCCAGAATATGGATGTTGATCTTGCCTGCCAGAATCAACAGCAGGCTGGCGCCGAAGGCCAGCGATACCGAGAGGAACACGCCGATCAGTGTATCCGGTGCCAGACCCGTGCGATTACGCAAGTAATTGAGGACGATGCCGAATAACAGGCAATAGCCAAATAGCGCGCCGTACGGACTGGTGTAGGGTTCACCCAGCAGGATGCCGACGGCGACACCGGTCAGCGCAGCATGGCCCACGGCTTCGGAGAAAAACGCGAAGCGCTTGACCACCACCAGAGTACCCAGACCACCGAGGACCGGGCCGATCAGCAACCCGGCCAGCAATGCGTTGACCACGAAGCCGTAGGCCAATGCTTCCGGCAGATAACCGGACGACGCCAACCCTTGAATGAAAAGGCGAAACTGCTCGTAGTCCATCAGGCAGCGCTCCCTTTGTCGGTATCAACAGCGCGAGGATGGGCAGAGAACAAGGTCAGCAGGCGATCCGGGGTCAGTGCGGTGTTTGCCGGTTCGTCGAACAGCACCCGGCGATTCAGGCCGGTGACTTTATCCGCCAGCCTTTTCACCGCTTCCAGATCGTGCTCGATCCAGAGCACAGTGATACCTGCCTTGCGCCAGTCACCCAGCAGACGTTCGAACACTTGAATGCCTGCTTCATCCAGAGCTGACATGGGTTCATCGAGCACCAGAAGTTGTGGCGCCGGGATCAAGCCCTGAGCCAGCAGCACGCGCTGGCGCTCACCACCGGACAACGCGCCCATGCGTCGCTTGCGTTTATCCTGCATGCCGACTCGCTCCAGCGCCTCACCGATGGCCGCAGCGTAATGTTTCGACAGACCGAGAAACGCCGGACGACGCTGACACATGGCGGCCATGAAATCATCGACGGTGATCGGCAGGCCACGGTCGAATTCCAGCGCCTGGGGCACATAGCCGATGAGTCCCGGCGAACCCGGCCATTGCAGGCTCAACTGGCCCTGATGAGGCATCTGGCCGAGCATGGTCTTGATCAGCGAGCTTTTGCCTCCGCCGTTCGGGCCAACCAGAGCATGAATGCTGCCAGGGCTGACCTTGAAACTCACGCGATCGAGAATCACCGTGCGGCCCAGGGTCAGGCTGACATCGGCGAACTCCACGCCCGGTCCGTTGCCTGTGAGCGGGATCCTTTCAGCCGCGGTCATGATCCGGACTCCTGAATGGCGCGCACGACGGTATCCAGGTTGCCCGCCATTTCCTTCTCGTATTTGTCAGCGGTGTACTCACCGTAGGAAATGTGCGAAAGCGGATAGAGCTTTACACCGGATTCGCGCTGGATGGTTTCGACGTAGGTGGACGGAAAGTCCATCTCCGAGAAAATCACCTTCACGTCCAGCTCCCGCAATTGATCGATGGTTTTCTTCAACTGGCTCGGGCTCGGCTCGATGCCGTGAGCGGGCTCGACCACCGCAGTCACTTCCAGACCGAACTCACGCAGCAGGTAGTCGTAAGCGGCATGCACGGTAGCCACCCGTAAATCGGCGTTGGGTGCTTTGGTCAGTTTGGCCAGTGCATCAGCGCGCATCTGGCGCAGGCGTTTGCCGTAGGCGCGGGCGTTGGTGGTGTAGGTTTTGGCGTTGTCGGGGTCAAGCTTGCCCAGCTCCCGGGCAATGTTGTTGACCTGCGCGATGGACGCACTGATGGACAGGAAGGTGTGCGGGTTGACCACTTTGCCGGCGCCCCGAGCAGCCACGCCGGTTGCGGCCAGCAACGGCACGTCGGCGTTGGCTTCGATCACCGGGATATCCGGTTTTTCGCTGGCAGCGATCATGCGGTCGGCGAAATCATCGTGACCTACGCCGTTGAGCACCACCACGTCGAGCGAACCGATGCGCTTGATGTCGTCGGCACGTGGTTCGTAAGCGTGTGGGTTGAAGCCTGCCGGAATCAATGGCACGACCTCGGCCTTGTCACCCACGATATTGGCGACATAGCTGTAATAAGGATGAAGGGTGATACCAATCCGCAAGCGCTTCGCGTCGGCATGGGCCAGTGGAGAGAGGAGGGTCGCCAGTAGGCCGACCAGTACCACGCGCAGCAGTGGGCGGCGTTTCAGAGAAATAGGCATGGGCAAGCAGTCTTCTTTCAAATGAGTGCGAGGGGGTCAGTGTTTGTGCTGGCGAGTCACGCCTGCATCGAACTGGGCGACGACTTGCTTCCAGCCCGAACCGATCAGGGCCTTGTCGCTGACATCGGTAATGTCCTGGCTCAACGAAGGACTGCGATTGATCCAGATGTCAGCTTGAGCATCGTCAGTCGCTCCGATACGCAACAGAAAAGATCCTGCAACGGTGGGGTTCTGGCTCAATCCGAGGTAAGACTTGTCGATCATTCGCCAGGCATGACCGCCACGGCTGACCGAACTCGCGTCCTCGACAAACGGGGCGAGACCTTCCTCGCTGAGTTGCTGCGGCGTCACCGGCGTGACTTGCTCGGGGGCCAACAGGCGAATTTCGTCCAGCGTGACGCGCAGGTCGGCATAGATACCTTGTTCGGACGCCGTCAGGTCTCGCCGGGCATCCAGCTCATGGGCTGCCACGCTTTGCACGTCCTGGCGTTCCCCGTGCCAGCCTATGACCGTCCCGGCAACCAGCAGAATGATCAGGCACAACGCCAATACATAAAGTGTTTCGTGACCGGCCCCTGCCGGACGGACGACTTGATGGGTCGGCGTACTCATGGGGCTTCGATATCCGCTTGGTCGATTTCCACCACGTGACCAGGGCCCGCGTCGAACAGGACATAAAACTCGGAAGCTGGTTTTTTGAAGGTGACTGTCGAGTCTTCACCCAGCTTGCCGGGCACCAGAATGGTTTCGTCGTAGCCGATCACGTCGAGGGTCACGCCTGGCGCGCCGCTGCCATCCGAAAAGCCGCCGGTGCAGCGAATCTGTTCGTTATCGATCTGTTTGCACTCGCACATCGGGTTATGGGCCAGCGCATTGCTGCTCAGACCCAGGCCAATCAGGCCCATTGTCATCAAGGGCAGTGCTTTGACACCCAGCCAGCGCAGATAAGGTCTGCCGATCATGGTTTGACTCCTTGTTTTTTCAGCCAGGCGACGGTCGCGGGGGACGCCTGTGATAACGGAATGGACGCCTGATGCATCGAACCGTCCCAGCCTTCCATTGTGATCCACAGGTCAGCGTCGGGGTCGGTGCGTTCAGGAATCTGCATAAAGGCGCTCATGCGATAGGGCGAACCAAAGAAAATCACCCCGGCGGCACGCAGGCTGCGTGGCTTGCCGATGCGCAGATAGGTCGCCTTGACCTTGTTCGCACATTCGGCGCAGAGCGCGGCGTTAAACGTTTTGGTGTAACCGGAGGCACCTTCCAGGCGCGGCGCTTCATCGAAGAACTCCGCCATGCGGATGCTCCACGGACCGACCTGAACCTCGCCGATCTCGCGCTGGCCAAGGCCGCTGTCACCGCGGAACAGGGCCATTTCGGTGAAGTACTTGGGCATGAATCCCAACGGGATCAGCACCAGCAAGATGTTTATGTGAAAACGCCATTTGTGCCAGAAACGGACCAGGGTCGACGGTTGTGTTGCCACGGTAGCCTTGCTCACAGGGTGTTCTCCGGAATCCTGGTGGCCACGGGTCCGAGCGTTTGTTGCCGGGGGCTGGCACGTTCGAGTTTTTCACTGCGTTTGAGGGCGTTGACGGTGGCCTGAGCAGTACGTTTGGTCCAGATCAGCAGGCCGCTGAGGACCATCATGCTCAGGATCAGCGCGAAGAAGGTCCAGATCAGCTTGATCCAGATACCGCCGAAATCTCCGGTGTGCAGAGGACGCATGGATTCGGTGACGAACTCCAGAGCCGAGCGATCCGACAACAGGTGCGAGGTAGCGATTTCACCGCTATAGGGGTTGATTTCCGCGGTTTGGAACATCAGCGGATACCAACTGCGGCCCGCCACGCTGATGTTGCTGTAGGCGTTGAGCGGCATGCTGATGGAACTGGGTTCAAGGCCGGGAATCTTCTCGCGGGTAATCTCGACGGCCTTATCGAGACTGATCATCGGCGCCGGGCTGCCGTCTGCGGTCAGCGGCACGCTGGCATGGGGAATGACCGAGGCGATGGGCGACTGGCTGGAAATACTGATCTGGTTATCGAACAGGATGGCCTGAATCAGGAACCACATACCCGTGATGGAAATGACAGCGATGAACCAGATCGACCAGATTCCGCTGAGACGGTGGAAGTCACCCCAGAAAATCCGCGCGCCCTGGCTGATGCGCAGGGTGGGTTTGAAAAAGCCCTTCCAGAATTTCTTGTAAACCACCAGGCCGGTCACTAATGAGGCCAACAGCGGAATACTCAACAGCGACACCATGTACCAGCCCCAGGAGAAGCCGTTGGTGAAGGGCACCAGCCACCAGCCATGCAGGGCACGGGTAAACGCCGGGAAGTCGAACGATGGCGCAACCCCCTGAAGCACCCCGGTGTAAGGGTTCGCATAGGCGACAACGGCGCGGCCACCTGGATAAGTGGCGCGAACGTTCAAGGCGAAGTAGTCACCATCGGGTTCCGAGATCCTGCCGACTTTTATCTGTGGGTCGTTACGCTCTATGGTCGCTTTGACTGCTTCGAAGCTCAGGCGCGGTGCATCGGCGGACGGCGGGTTGGCGCGCATTTCCGGGTTGACCAGCCACATGATTTCCTTGCTCACCACTGCCAGCGTCCCGGTGAAGCAGACGATCAGGACGAAGAACCAGATGGGCAGGGCCAGCCAGCTGTGGACGAGAAACCAGATTTTTGAACGGGACTTCTTGGACATGGAGTAACGGTCTCGATTCACGGTGTGGAGCAGCCCGATTATCTTTCGGGCTAGGGGTGTCGATAAAAAGCAGTTATGGCTGTCGCCATCGGGACTGCTGCATATTACTAGGACGGATGAGAATCAAATACTCCCAGTGTTAATTCTCATTACATATTTAAAAGATGTATCTGGATGTGTTTTTTTTGAGTGGGTGCGGATGGTTGGGGGATGTAGTTTTTCGCGGTAAAAGTATTTTGTGTACATATCCATTTTCGAGGTAGCGGCTGATATTGGTTGCGCTTTTACAGCGCGTCACTTTCGAAGAGCGCGAAAGTAACCAAAGCGCTCTTGCCCCACCACTGGGTGCCTCGCCTAGGCTCGGCATACCCGTAATTCGACATTGCTGCGTGGGGCCGCCGCCACCGGCCATCCATGGCCTGAGG
>NZ_JAWHNU010000110.1:0-6146 GCF_032582135.1 Pseudomonas syringae group sp. J309-1
TATATTCATCGACTGACAGGCCGAATCGCGAGCAAGCTCACTCCTACAGGGTCCGTGTTTGCTGCGCGACAGCGTGGGGTCAGGGACACCGGGGCGACTCCCACAGAAACCCTCGGCTGCCAGGCAAGCTTCAACGAATGAAATGCACCTTGCCGGTGTCATCGTTACCGACATAGATCCCGTACGAACCGGTCCGGCGCTCTTCGATGTAGCGTTCGAGTATTTGCCGTATCGCCGGGTAGTAGATGCTGTCCCAGGGAATGTCTTCGGGGGAGAAGAATTTGTAGTCGAGGGTTTCCGGGCCAAACTGGCCGGTGATTTCCAACGCCAGGGCGCGGAATACGATGTACACCTCGCTGATCGCCGGGACGCTGAAGATGGAGTAGGGCGAGAGGATTTCAGCCCTGACGCCGCTTTCTTCCCAGACTTCGCGCAAAGCCGCTTGCTCGGTGGTTTCGCCGCTTTCCATGAAGCCTGCGGGCAGGGTCCAGGTTCCAGGCCGGGGCGGAATCGCGCGTTGGCACAACAGGTATTTACCGTCCTGCTCAATGATGCAGCCGGCAATAATCTTCGGATTCACGTAGTGAATGTAGTTGCAGCCGCCGCACATCAATCGCTGATGAGTATCGCCCGCTGGCACGCGCTGAACGAGGTCAGCGCTGCCACAGTGCGGGCAAAAGCGCGGGGCGGGCATGTCAGTGGCCTATACGCGGTTCTTTCAGGGCCACGGGGGCGAACAGCTCGCGTACCTTGCTGCCGTCATTCTGTTTGGACTTGAGGTAATCCAGCGCGACTTTTGCGGCGCTGCGCACATGGTCCACCGAAGCCTGATGAGCTGCCAGCGGGTCGCCGCTTTTGATCGCGTCGACGATACGCTCCATCTCTTCATTACTGGCGCTGCGTCGGTTCTCCTGCGAAACCGACGTGGCGCGCAGGTAGCTGATACGCGCCTGCAACTGACGCAACTGGGTGGCCGCGACGTGGTTGCCCGAGCCTTCAAGCAGTACGTCATAAAAGCTTTGCACTGAATCCAGCACTTGTTGCAGTTCGCCTTCCTTGAGGACCTTGCGGTTTTCCTCAAGGGCTTTTTCCAGCGCGCGAATATTCTTGGCCTTGGCCCGCAAGGTGAACAACTGAACGATCATGCCTTCGAGCACGCAGCGCAGTTCGTAGATATCACACGCGTCTTCCAGGGTAATGATCGCAACGCGTGGGCCCTTGGCGTCGGCGAATTCCACCAGCCCTTCGGACTCAAGATGACGCAGGGCTTCGCGGACCGATGTACGACTCACTCCGAGGCGTTCACACAGATCACGTTCCACCAGGCGATCACCCGGTAGCAGCTGAAAATTCATGATGGCGCTGCGCAATTTATCCAGCACGATTTCGCGTAGGGTAATGGGATTGCGATTGACCTTGAAGGAGTCGTCGATTGGCAGGCGTTTCATGGGTTTGACTCTGGATGTGACAGTTGACTGAAAATATGCACGATCAGTGTTGTATACGGCATGCCGTATGCCGTGGTGCGCATTGCGTGTATTTGCGCACGCCAGGCTGTGTTGCGCAAGCTTCCGGGATGACCGGTGCAAAACGCAGCGAAGTTTATCATGGGCAATTTGCCCCGCAACGAAGCGGGGCTGCTGCAGATCAGGCCAGATCCGGCAGGGCACCCAGTTTGCCCCGGTAATAGACCATCGGCACCACAGGCTGCTCTGGCAGGATCAGATTCTTCACCGCACCGACAATGATTGCGTGATCACCGCCGTCGTACTCGCGCCACAGCTCGCACTCGATAATGGCAGTAGCATTGTTCAGCAACGGATTGCCCAGTTCGCTCAAGTGCCACTCGATACCTGCCGCTTTGTCTTTGCCTTTGCCTGCAAACGCATAGGCTTCGGCCTTCTGCCCGGCGGCCAGCAAGTGAATGGCGAAGCGCTTGCTGTCGCGCAGGACCGGGTAGGTGTCCGATTCGTAATTGGGGCAGAACAGCACCAGCGCCGGATCGATAGACAACGCGCTGAAAGCGCTGGCGGTAATGCCGACGATTCCGCCTTGCGCATCCAGGGTGGTAACCACTGTGACGCCTGACGGAAAGGAGCCCATGACTTCTTTGTATATGCTGGGTTCGATCATGTGAGGGACTCTCTTTTTTGGGCTTGTTGGGTTCGGGTGGCTAATCAATCAAGGTGTACGAGCGGGTGACTAAAGATCAGCGCATGACAAACGGATCAGGCATCGGCGCTTGCGACAGGTTGATCCAGACAGTCTTGAGTTCGGTGTAGGCCAGCACCGAATCGATGCCGCTCTCACGGCCATAGCCGCTGTTTTTGAAACCACCAATGGGTGCCATGGCGGAGACTGCGCGGTAGGTATTGACCCAGATGATACCCGAACGTACATCCCGGGCCAGACGATGAGCGCGGCCCAGGTCTTTGGTCCAGATACCTGCTGCCAGGCCAAACTGCGAGTCGTTGGCGATGGCCAATGCTTCGGCTTCGTCCTTGAAACGGATCACTGAAGCGACCGGACCAAAGACTTCTTCCTGCATGATTTTCATCGAGTTGCGGTCACACTCGAACAAGGTGGGTTCGTAGTACCAGCCGTTGCTGTCCATCTGCGGGCGCTTGCCGCCAGTGCGCAATATTGCGCCTTCTGCCAGGGCGTCGGCGACCAGACCTTCAACCACTGCCAGTTGCTGTGCCGTGGCCATGGGGCCCATTTCACTGGCATCGTCCTGAGGGTTGCCGATGCGAATACGCTTGGCGCGTTCGCTCAGTCGCTCAACAAATTCGTCGTAGATTTCGTCCTGCACCAACAGCCTTGAGCCGGACACACAGCTCTGCCCTGACGCGGCGAAGATCCCGGCGATCGCGCCATTAATGGCACTGTCCAGGTCGGCGTCGGCAAAAATAATGTTTGGTGACTTGCCGCCCAGTTCCAGCGACAGTTTCGCGAAGTTTTCAGCACTGCTGCGCACCACGTGTCGGGCAGTCGCTGCGCCACCGGTGAAAGCAATCTTGCGCACCAGTGGGTGACGAGTCAGGGCGGCACCGGTGCTTGGGCCGTAGCCGGTGACAACGTTCACCACGCCCGGCGGGATGCCGGCTTCGAGGGCCAGACGGGCCAGTTCCAGCACCGTTGCCGAGGCGTGTTCCGATGGTTTGAGAACAATCGTGTTGCCTGCGGCCAGTGCCGGGGCCAGTTTGATGGCGGTCAAATACAGCGGACTGTTCCAGGGAATGATCCCGGCTACGACGCCCATGGGTTCGTGAACGGTGTAGGCAAACAGATCCGGCTTGTCCAGTGGCAGGGTACCGCCTTCCAGCTTGTCGGCCAGCCCGGCGGTGTAGTGGAAAAACTCCGGCAGATAACTCACCTGACCCCGGGTTTCGCGGATCAACTTGCCGTTGTCTCTGCTTTCCAGCTGCGCCAGTTGTTCCTTGTTTTCAGCGATCAGGTCGCCCAGACGGCGCAGTAATTTACCTCGTGCGGTGGCGGTCAACTTGCGCCAGGCCGGATTCTCAAAGGCTTGCTGTGCGGCCTGAACCGCACGGTCCACATCGCTTTCGTCGGCGTCGGGCAATTCGGCCCAGGGCTGGGCTAGCGCCGGATTCAGGCTTTGAAAAGTCTTGCCGGAAAGGGCGTCGACCCATTGCCCGTCGATGCACATCTGAAAGCGAGTGAGCGTCATGCAACGATCCCCTTTGCTTGATTGTGTTGAGCCTCGGCCTTGCGCAGGAAATCCAGCAAAACCTGATTGACGAGACGTGGCGACTCGACCGGCATCATATGTCGTTGTTCAGCGAGTATCGCAACCTCGGCACCGGGAATACGCGAGGCCAGCTGGCGAGCCATCTCCGGCGTCGAGCCAGGGTCCAGTTCGCCGGTGGCGATCAGTGTTGGCGCAGTGATATTGCCCAGATCGTCTGCCCGGTACATGTCCTGCGTGGCAAACAGGGTGTAGGTGGTCAGGTAACCCTGCGGATCATTCTCGGCGAGTATCGTGCGGATGGCAGCGATCTGCGCCGGGTTGGCGGCCTGGTATTCCCGGCTGAACCAGCGCGAGAGTGCTTCGGCGGCGTTGGCATCCGGTCCATGTTCAGCCGCCTGAGCGGTACGCGCGATGACCCCGGCGCGCTGCTCGGCGCTGCGGTTGAATACGCTGTTGAGGACGACCATGCCCGATAAGTGCTGCGGGAAGTGCAGGGCAAATGCGCGCGCCACCAGCCCACCCATGGAAAAGCCGATCACTGTGGCTTGCGGCAGACCCAGATGCTCCAGCAGTTCAAGCAACTGCTCGGCATAGCCCAGCAGCCCGGTATCAGCAGCGGGACGCGGGCTGGCACCGTGGCCGAGCATGTCATAGGCAATCACTCGATAGTGAGGCATCAGCCCCACGACCTGGCCGCCCCACATTTCTTTATTCAGACCCACACCGTGGATCAACACCACGGGATGGCCTTCGCCGGTGGCCAGATAACTGGTCCCGGCCGGGGTGCGTTCAGCAGTAAGCCGAATCATGGAGCGCTCCTGGCCTGTGCTTGATACGGAGGGTTACTGCTGAGCCTTTTCGGCAGCCAGCTGTTCCAGATCGATGTAGCGGTTGCCAATGCGCGGATGCAGGCGGCCACCATCGGCAGCACCCAGCACAACGACGATTTCGTCGGCACGAGGCGCATCTTCGATCTTCATTTCCAGGGTGATGTAGTGCGAACGCAGGCCTTCATCGTCCTTGTGCATCATCGGGATCTGAATCGAAGTACCAGGTCCGCCGCGCTTGTTGGTGAAGCTCAGGTAGCTTTTGGCTTTGACCGCTTCGCGATAATGGTTGCCGAAGCGCAAGGTGTGGATCACTGCGGAGGCATGTTCGATTTCACCGTCAGCGCCGATGACTGCGGCTTTGCCGTAAGCCTCGATTTTGTCAGCACCGCCAATCGCATCTGTCAGACGCTTGACCATCAACTCGCCCAGCGCCGAGCAGTGCTCGCGGATTTCCGGGTTCAGGTCTTCAACGAAACCACGACCCAGCCAGGGGTTTTTGATCACTACTGCCAGACCCACCATGGTCACCGGCTTGTCGCTGGCTTTACCGCCTTCGATCAGGGTTTCTTCGGAATAGCAGACGATTTTGCGAATTTCGAAACTCATGGATGGACTCCCGAATGGGGTGACTGAATGTATTGCGTATGATGGTATACCATAATATTGGTCGTGCAAATTTTTTCTGCGTCAGGTGCTCAGTGAGAGATAAAGGCTGGATCGGCTCGCCACTCGATGAGCCAACAGGTAACGGGTATGCATTTCGTCGGCATTGCTTTCGATTCCCTGAACGGCCCACTTGGGTGCCACTCCACCTAACTGACGGTTGCGTCATTCAGGTGTTTTCGCAGCGGTTTACGTCACGGGAATTCAACGACGATTCATAACCGATCTACGAGGTGCCGCATGGCCAAGACAAACACCAGAACGACTGTTGCCGACCTGTTCATTCATGAGCTGTCCGACGTTTACAGCGCCGAAAAACAGATAACCAAAGCCTTACCCCGTCTGGCGCGGGCTTCTACCAATCCGTTGCTCAAGGAAGCGTTTGAGGCGCATCTTGAAGAAACCTATGGGCAGATCGAACGAATCGATCAGTTGGTGGAGCAGAGCGAACTCAAGCTCAAACGCATGAAATGCGCAGCCATGGAAGGGTTGGTCGAGGAAAGCAAGGAGCTGCTTGAGGAGATCGAGAAAGGCGAGGTGCTGGATGCGGCATTGATTGGTGCCTGCCAGAAGGTCGAGCACTACGAAATCGCTGCTTACGGCACGTTGATTGCCATGGCGAAACAGCTGGGCATGAAAGACGCTGCCAAGCTATTGGGCGAGACGCTGACAGAGGAAAAGTCTGCGGATGAAAAGCTGTCGGCCATTGCCGAGCAGGGCGGGAATCAGGCGGCGACGATAGCGTCGTAGAGCACAACGGCACGGTGTCCATGACACCGCGCCAGATCGACTGTAGGAGTGAGCTTGCTCGCGATAGCGATTGATCAGTCAAAAGAATCTCGCCTGATCAATCGCTATCGCGAGCAAGCTGTTGTGGCTCAATATTTATGGACCATGATGTAGGAGTATCAACCTAAGGAAGCATCATGGGATTTCGGGTC
>NZ_JAWHNU010000111.1:0-6136 GCF_032582135.1 Pseudomonas syringae group sp. J309-1
CGCGGCTATGTCATGACAGATGATTACGCTGGTTATAACGCGCTGGGCGCGCAGGCCGGAGTCGAACGTTTGGGCTGTTGGGCGCACGCAAGGCGCAAGTTTGTTGAAGCCCAAAAAGTGCAGCCGAAAGGCAAGACGGGACGTGCCGACATCGCGCTGAACTTGATCAACAAGCTCTATGGCATAGAGCGTGATCTGAAGGATGCATGCGACGGCGATCGTAAAACCGGCCGTCATGATCGGAGTCTGCCAGTGTTGGCTCAGTTAAAAAACTGGATGGAAAAGACTCAGCCACAAGTTACGTCTCAGAACGCCTTGGGCAAGGCCATCGGTTATCTGGCAAGTAACTGGAAAAAGCTGGAACGGTATGTCGAGGAAGGCTATCTGCCAATCGACAATAACGCTGCCGAGCGCTCGATCAGACCCTTCGTCATCGGAAGAAAGAACTGGTTGTTTAGCGACACACCCAAAGGCGCGACGGCCAGTGCTCAACTTTACAGCTTGGTCGAGACCGCCAAAGCCAACGGCCAAGAGCCCTATGCGTGGCTGCGCCACGCATTAGAACGGCTGCCAATGGCGACCACGATTGAAGATTACGAAGCGCTGTTGCCGTGGAACTGCTCGCCGGTGTCGCCCAGCTAAGCGCGATACCCATCTTGAAGTCGGTGGGGTTTATGGAGCGCTTACGTTGAAGCAGGAGGGCATCCTATTCTTCTAGCCGGACAATCTTTCCCTTCCAACTGACGCTCGTCGAGCATCTGCCCAGGCATTTGCTTGAGCAGAACCGGATCATCTGGAAGGTTTTCGGGCAAGGAATTCATGCCCTGGATTATACCGAATCAGGCGACGAATCGCGGTGTCAAAACTTGATGAGGGCGGTTGGCCAGAGGTCAAAGCCATCGAGCATACAGTTGAGTTTCTGGACGGTCAGAAAGATCGCCTCGTCGGTGGCGTCCGGCGATGTTTTGAATCGTTCGGACTCGAAGCGCTTAAGCCAAAGCAGAAGCCGTTGCGCTCACAGTACAAGTTCTTCACCCGGTTGCGCGACTTGTTGAGGAAAACGAAAAGCACGGGATCAAAGACGGCGACCTTGATGTCCAGTTCGACCAAGGCCGACAGACCGTCGATGGACTTTCGGAAGTCAACGGGCTTGGGGTACAGATACACTTTTTCGACTTTGGCATCGGGTCGCATCATGGCGAGCTGGCTCCTGAGGAGATAGGGAGCACAGCATCAGGGATCAGAGGGCGGCTTTGAATGTGGGGTTCATGGAGCGCTTACTTTTGTTTAGCAGACCTCGCGCATCGCTCGCAGTTTGATCACTGATGTAATCCATGTACAATTTCATTGCAATCAGGTTCCCATTTTTCATGTCTCGCTCAATTAGTTTGGCTTTTGTAATGCGAACACTTCAAAAAAAGCTCCGTCAATACCAGGAGTGTGATCCACTGTCGTCCTTGTGGTCACCTCTAGTCCGCACCAACTTTTAACTAAAGCCTCGAAGTCCACTCCCCAGTCATATGTTACAAGAGCCCTCCCGTCGCCGTTTGGGCTGCCGTGGTACTCAGGTTCCAGAATGTATTGAATTTCGCCGCATTCAATCTTGGCTCGCTGAATTGAGGTTCTGAGGTGGGGATGCCTTGGCGTTGTAAAAAGAAACCATCCACCCGGCTTAATTGTTCTGATTATTTCTTTGCATGCGGCCGCAGGATCCATGACGTGTTCGAGCACATCCTGTGTAATGAATACATCTACAGAGCCGGTTTGCAAGGTTAAGCGCTCGAGGTTTTCGCATGTCCCACCAGTTGGCAGCGTCGATCCGTATTCTATATCGGTGTCGTAGTATGAATAAGCGTAACCATTGCACATATTTTTGATGCGCATTGAACTTGGGGATGATTCGTGGATTATCTTCTGAGGCCACGCTGGTACCAGCTCGTCCAGCGCCCTCATTAGATTGCGCTCGCGCGGCGTCGATCCGCAGTTTGAACAAGCATAGTGATCTCGCAACCAGCCATCAGAAGAGGAGAAAGTTACTTGACTCCTACAGCAGTGGCAATAACCATCCGAACTAGCTATTAGCTTTCCGATTTTGGCTCAAGGTTGTGATTGGATTGCCAGTCTTGCGCTGCTTTGATGAGGGCTCGCAGTATCCATGTCTTCTCATCTTCCCTGTACTGATCCCACTCAATATTTTCTAGCTGTTTGATTAGGTGTTTTGCAGATCCTTTGGTGTCGTTATCCATGTTTCGCAAATCCTAATCTGAGGTCTTTAGGGCCATTCCTGATGACGGACATCGTAAGCCCATCGGGCACTCCAGCGCCATAGGCGTCGGGCGGCGTAGCTAAGGCAACTGATGTCTTACGAGAAACGCCCGCCTTATAAGCGGGTTCTTTACGCTTGGAGAAAAGTATGACCGTGTCCGATAAAGACCGCGACATCCTTGCCCGCACGCTGTGGGCAGAGGTTCGCGGCGAGGGCTTGAGCGGCCGGATTGCCGTGGCCCGGACCGTCCGCAACCTTGTGGAAATGGACCTGAATAACGAAGGCAAGCCTACTGGTCGGGCGAGGGATATTCAGACGTGTGCCTGAAACCGGGGCAGTTCAGTTGCTAGAACAAGAACGACCCGAACTATCCGCTCTTGTCCGGGGTCAAGGCGATTCCATTCCGAGAGCTGGCTCAAGCGCGCATCGCTGCTGACTTGGTGATCAATGGCAAGTAGGCAGACCCAACTGGCGGGGCGACACACTACTACGCAACCACGATGCCGAAGGCCCCGGCATGGGCCGCGAAGGCCAAGTAGACGCCGAAGCTGGGTCATCATGTCTTCTTTCGTGAGGCTCCATAGCCGACTGAGCAGGTCACGCTCGCTTTGCCGCAATAAATCATCTTGGAGATCAAAATGCGTACCGAACAATTCGTGCTGAAAAGCTTCGGCGTACACACGGTGGCTGTACAAGCTAATGGGGGGAGCCTAAATGAAGGTCGTCACTGCTTTGCTGAATACGTCCGGCAAGTACTTGGTTGTCGGCACCGGCACCCCACGCTTCGGCGCACCGACGCTGGCCGGGCAAGCGCTTGCCGAAGCCATTGCCTACAAAGACTGGATACTCAGATACGTGAGCAAGTTCGTGCCCGTGGTGAATATCTGGGATGGCTTCACAGAAGCAATGACAGTGGAGGGGCTGCACCCGAATATCGTGGGTGCGGATTTCATCAGCTTGCGTGCCGTGCCTATCGTCACCGCCAACTTTGAGTTCCCAGGCATTCCATCGCCAACGGATGCTGGCGAGATTTACTCGGCGATCCGCCCGTTTGGCTGTCTCAATGCTAACCCGCTGCTGGCCGGGACTGGCGGCACAATCCCGGCGGGCGTGAATGCCGTGGCTGGGTCAGTGCTAGCGGGTGGTTATAAGGCCGTCCGCTCTGGCCTGACCGGTATCACCACACGGTGGTTCAAGGAGCCTGCCGCTTATGGCGAGGCTCAGTGCATTGAGCTGGGCGGCACAATGGCGGCGGTGATCGCCACGGCATGAAGGCAGTTCAAATTACGAATAACCAGCGCTGTCCGCTGCCGACATAGTCCTGCCCCTCTTACTCAAAAAATCACTCAGGTCGAGATAGGTCCTTCGCCAAGCGTTCGAGTTTGCTCAACAGTCGTGTTTTAGAAACCCACATAAAAAAGATGCTGTATCCCTTTATCGCTGTCTGCCGATAGAATGGCGGCCCCCAGATGATGTCCAATGAGGTTTCCGTGCGAAGAATAGGTATCCCACTTTTAGTGGTCGTCGCAACTCTGTACCTGATGAAGTCCACAGGGATATTCCCTAAAAATACTTTCGGCGTTCCGCTAACTCTCACGCTGTGGGTTGCCTTCACTTTTGCCTGCCTCATAGCCCCAGCACTCGCCGTGCTGGGTCATGTGCGGAGACTGCAGAGTGATGTATTGAAACCTGTCGCCATTCTTTTTATCACGGGTCTCACAGGATGGATTTTGTTTTGGGCATGGTTCGTCGATCCGGCCTTTGGGCGTATCTTTAGTATCGCTACGTTGTCGATAAGCGCTATATCGCTCTTCTGTTACCCAGTATCCCTTGCATACATTGGCCGCCCAATAGCCTTCATCTTCATTATCTCGACAGCGTTTACGGCGATCACTTTTGACCATGGTGGTTTCGATAATGGGGCCGGCGTAGCGCAAAATCGGTATTGGCTCACTACTGATAATCATATTCCCAAGGCGTTTGCCGACAAACTCATGCAGGGACGAGAAAACCTGCTACCTACCATTCAGGGTGACTGGCAGTCCAGTGACAGGCCGCCACTGGAGACGGGGATGATGTTTTCCAGCTACGGGTTCACTAAAGAAAAGGCCAGAAGTCTTTCGTACTTCGTTCTGGGTGTTCTTACAAACTCCCTTTGGATCTTTGGTATATGGGCACTGCTCAGAGCTCTGAAGGTGGATGAACGAAATATTGGCTTTATTGTGCTGGCAACAGCTACCGTGGGTGCCGTCTTTATCAATACGGTTTATGCCTGGCCTAAGCTGCTTGCGGGCGCCATGACGCTGGGGGCCATAGCATGCGTCGTGCGAAGCAAAGAAGAGAGTCCGAGGCTATGCTTTGCATTGGCAGGGGCGGTTGCCGCCTTGGCTATGCTGTCTCATGGCGCAGCGATATTTGGCCTGCTTGGCTTTTCGGCCTACCTTGCTTTTACCAAATCGATTCCAAATATCAGAAACATAGCGATATGTTCGATAGCGGCCTTAGTGTTGTACGCACCGTGGGTGGCGTATCAGAAGCTCTACGATGCACCCGGTGATCGCCTGCTCAAATGGCAGCTTGCTGGGATGAGTGAGAGGAACGTGAATATCGGTACCCTTGACGCTATCGTGAGCGGATATAGAAATGCAGGCCTGGATCAGGTTATTCAAAACAAGATAAATAGCGTTCGCTTGTATTTGACTGACCCTACTTTCGATAATGGACTGGACAAAACCTATCCCATTATCAGCACTGGCTGGGTTCGATGGCACACAGTGTTCCGGATGGGGCCTGTACCCTTGTTCCTCTTGATGGCGCTGCCACTGTTATTCGTACGAAAGTTTTACTCATATCACTCATCACGCTTTCTAATGGCAAATATAGCTCTATCGAGCGTTGTGTTTATCGGTTTGGTGTTCGGTGAATACCCTTCGTCGTCCGCGGCGGTGCATACGGCCCCATTTTCAGTGCTGCTCATGTGGTGTGCCATTTTCCCTCTGGCAGTATCTCAGGTCACTCCCCGGCTGTTGCCCTACTACACCGCACTGACAGGCATCCTGTTTTTCCTGCTATGGGTCGTGGACGTTCCGAATGGAACCGCCCTGGGCTACTACTCCGACACGCTTTCAGCCGACGGCGTTATTTACAGCATGCGGATCCTTCCTCTCGCCATGCTGGGCCTAGCTTTTTATTTGGCATATGGCTGGCACCGCCAGACAGAGAACGCTCAGCAGATCCACTACGCCAAAGCGTAAAAGTAAGAGGCGTGGCACTGAATGCCACGCCTCATTCTTAATGCTTAGCTCGCACTCCAACAAAAACTGGGCCAATGGTTCAGGCCCCCGCAGGGGCAGTCTTGGTTTTATTTCTCCTCGAGGCCCGTTTTTGCTGGTCAGAATCCCTGAGTAACACTGAAATGATGGTATAAAAACCTCAAAGATGTGCCATAACGCCGATCTTTCAGGTCGTCAATGGGTCTGAGAAGCTTGCGCCGATTCTTCTTGGCGACTGAGTGCCTCAAGCAGCAGTTGCTTGAGCAAAACAGGATCATCAGGAAGGTCGCCGGGTAGAGAAATCATGGCCAGGATTATACCGGGTCATGCCACGTAGCACGCCGTCCAAAACTGATGAGGACGGTTGCGCCAGAGGTCGAAACCGTCGAGCAGCCAGTTCAACTCTTGGACGCTGAGGATAATCGGCTCGTCTGTGGCATCGGGGGACGTTTTGAAGCGCTCGGACTCCAGGCGCTTGAGCCATTGCACTCCCAGTACAACATCTTCACCCGGTTGCGGGGCTTGTTGAGGAAAACGAAAAGCACTGGATCAAAGACGGCGACCTTGATGTCCAGTTCGACCAAGGCCGACAGACCAT
>NZ_JAWHNU010000112.1:0-5731 GCF_032582135.1 Pseudomonas syringae group sp. J309-1
AAAATGCCCCGCATCTTTCGATGCGGGGCATTTTCTTAAATCTGAAAGGAGTTGGCTAGGTTTTCACACAGTCTGTATGGGACCGAATTTATTCGGGAAGGCGGTATTTCAGGCGACACATAGGTTGCGATTGTACCGGCCCCTTCGCGAATGAATTCGCTCCCACACAGACTGTGTGAAAACGTAAATTCCAGCGGCTCAGAATCACCCCTTCGCCCTTCTCATCCTGAAAAACTCGCTCAGCATCGTGCCGCACTCCTCCCCCAGTACCCCGCCCTCAAACAACACACGATGGTTGAGAAAGCCCTGAGTGAAAAACTGCCCCTGGCTCTGGACAATGCCGGCCTTGGGTTCAAGTGCGCCGTACACCACGCGAGTAACACGCGAGTGAACGATCAGCCCCGCGCACATGCTGCACGGCTCAAGGGTGACGTACAGCGTACTGCCGGGCAGCCGATAATTGCTGACCGCTTGCGCCGCGGCTCGTATTGCGACCATCTCGGCATGCGCGCTGGGGTCATTGCCGCTGATAGGGCAATTGAAGCCGCGGCCAATGATCTCGCCGTCCTGCACCAGCACCGCGCCCACCGGCACCTCGCCCAGCGCAGCACCTTGAGCTGCCAACGCCAACGCTTCGCGCATGAAGTCCTGATCGCGGCTGCGATCAATAATTTGCGGCTGCCGCATCAGGAAACCTCTATTGCTGCCATAAGTCCGGTTTCCATGTGATCGATCACATGGCAGTGGAACATCCACACGCCGGGATTATCCGCCACCAGCGCCACACGTGCGCGCTCGTTCCTGCCCAGCAGGAAGGTGTCGGTGAAATACGGAATGATCTTTCTCCGGTCCGAGGCCAGCACCTTGAAGCTCATCCCGTGCAGGTGAATCGGGTGTTGGTATTGGGTCATGTTCTTGAGCTCGAAGATGTAGCTCTTGCCCAGCACCAGTTTTGCTATCGGGCGATCAGCGCAGGTCTTGTCAGTGATGTCCCAGGCTTCGCCATTGATCTGCCACAGACTCGGCGGCTTGCCATTGTCGACATTGACCGACACCGAGCCCACCCATTCAAAGTTGAAATTGAGTTTCTCGGCGTTTTCCAGATCCGGCTCGGCGATCGGATTAGCCGGCAGTTCCGGCGGCCATTCACCCGGCGCGTCGTCATTGGCGACCGAACGAAAAGTCCCCAGGCGCACCGGGCCATTTCGAAACGACAACTCCTCACCCGCTGGCGGCGCCTTGATCGCCAGACACAGGCGCATGCCCGGACCCAACCAATAATCTTTGCCCAATGGCCGAGGCTTGACCGGATTGCCATCCAGCGCATAAATCTGCGCCTCTGCATCCGGCAGATTCAGGCGATAGGTCACGGTGTTATCAAGATTCAGAATGCGCACGCGAGTGATCTGCCCGGCCGGCAATTCAATCACGCCCTGGGGAATGCCATTAATAGTAGAAAGCCGCCCCGCCGTCCCCTCACGTGCAGCCTCACGAATCACGCTGAATTCTGTAAACGCCCCTACTTCATCCACATGCCAGCTTTTCAGACTGACCGTGCGCTCATGCTTGAAACCCGTAGGCTCGCGCTCTTCGATGATCAGCGGGCCGACCAGCCCACGTCCCAGTTCTTCACTGCTGCTGACATGGGGGTGATAC
Source organism: Pseudomonas syringae group sp. J309-1 (assembly GCF_032582135.1). Classification (NCBI taxonomy): domain Bacteria; kingdom Pseudomonadati; phylum Pseudomonadota; class Gammaproteobacteria; order Pseudomonadales; family Pseudomonadaceae; genus Pseudomonas; species Pseudomonas syringae group sp. J309-1. The sequence goes on from NZ_JAWHNU010000112.1 coordinate 1,657, forward strand.
CAGTAGCTGCCTGCATCCGGCACCAGAAACTTGTAATCGAAATACTCGCCCGGCTTGACCGGCAGTTGCGACACATAAGGCACACCATCCATCTCTAGCGGAAGACGGATGCCGTGCCAGTGAATGGTGGTTTCAACCGGCAGGTGATTGATAAAGCGCAAGCGCAGCCACTCGCCCTGGCGCACCCGCAACTCGGTCCCCGGCGCAGATCCGCCGAAGGCCCACGCCGGAGTCTGATGCCCGGGCACTAGCTCCACATCAAGCGGCGCGGCGATCAGCTCGAAATCATGCCCCTCCCCCGGCCCACGACGACCCAGCCAATAACGCGAAGCTCCTCCCGCCCCAAGCCCAACCACGGCAAGACCGACAAGGCCACCGAGTATTTGTCGACGGGTAAAAGACATAAACGTGAACACCTCAAAAAACCAGACACGGGTCGCAGTCGAGAGTCGATGCGAGGGGCGAATACGATACACCTGCATCTGGCAAAACTTAAGTGCGGTGGTGTCGCGCGACAGAGATTGGCCCTCAGGAGCTCAACGGATCCGGCGCAACAGGCTTGATTGAAATGGATGAGTTGATCTTTTCATAAATGAACCGTACTGTACGGTTTAGAAAAAACACCACCCATTGAGGTTTATGCCCATGCGTCTTAAATTCGCTTTAGCCACCATCGCAGCGCTGTCGGTCCCCATGGCATCGGCAATGGCCGACTCGTTCTGGCGCAACGTACTAACGTCGGGGGCTACCACCGGCTCCAGCTACCTGACTTCCAAGGACAACAAGCAGATCGTCGCCACCCAGGACGATGCCAGCAGCTTTATCGCCAGTGGCGGGAGCATCCGGGGCCCGTACCTGGAAGCGGCTATCGCCAGTGCACGCGCTGAAAACCCTGAGCTGAAGGCCTCGGATATGGAGTTGGCGACTGCAATTCTCTACCAGAACTTACCGACTGACCGCTGATACTTGCTCACTGCCTGCAGATAATACCGGGGGAATATATATCCCCCGGCGTTTTCGTATGTCTGGATAAATAAATAACTAGCCGCGTCACGCTCATATCAAACAAACCTATCCATTAAAAAGCACTGCATTATCTGTAGGAGCGCGCTTGCCCGCGATAGCGTTAGAGCAGCCGACATATTTATCGACTGACACACTGAATCGCGGGCAAGCGCGCTCCTACAGATAAAAAGCACTTCAATTAGATAGTCGAAATTGTTTGGTGAGCGCGCGACTTTATTTTTCAGCCAACGTATCAACCAGACTGTCCGCCCCTCTTTCAATACCCGATTTCGCGGCAGATAAGCGGCCATACGTCGAACTGATGTCATACACCTTCGGATATTGCCGAGAGACATAGGACTCAAGGAGACGCATTGTTGATGCGTTGTAGATCTCGACCACGTAACTGACTGAGCCAGTAAACGTCCCCTTGCGATCACGTGCAGCCTGAACGAGATTATAAGAACCCATGCCGATGTCGAACCTCGAGAACGTTGCCAGCACCGGCGTCGTTGTCTCCACCCCGGTCAAGGTCAGCCGAATCCTCAGCGTATCGGGTCCAGGCGTGGACACGAATCGAAAGCGCTTGCCCAAGGCCTCGGAGAACTCGACGGTCATGTAGTTGGCCAGATCACGCTTATCCTCCGACGTAATCCCGGAAAACTGCTCATCTGCGCCGGAATAGAGTGTCACTGGCTCCAGCATGACATTCTTGTACCGACTCCAGTCCACGCGAGTTTTATACGCATACGGAACGCGATCAGACTCATCCGCCTTATTGGGTCGCATCTCTCGAGCAGACTCTATGCCTGCGTACGGAAAAGGCTCTTGAGACGCGCACCCGGCCAATGCCAGTGCCAACAGTAAAAACACACCCGCTTTGGGTTCTTTATCTGCGCACATATCTGTTTCTCCGAAGGTTAAACACGGTAAAGCGTTTAAGGGCCAGTGCTCGATTTACATATCGCAGGCGCAAAGAGTCAGCAGATTAATGCTTCTGCAAATAATCAATAAGGCCTGCGCCGTTCAATACATCTTTTAACAGTAGTTGTGATCACGCTGCGCTAATAACACCAAGAGGCAACGCCAAAGGTTGGCCTGATCAAAAGCAACCTTGATCAAGTCAGTTTGTATTGACCCGCTCACTCCGCCTATAAAGACCTACGCCAATACCCCGCTTGGTGCTGAAATCAACACCCTATCCGTCACGTCGCCCAAAACCGTACTAGCCTGTATACTTTTAGCCGCTTACCCGGTCACCGTCAACACTAAAATGTACACCAGTGTACTCTTATGGAGAAATAATGAAGGTTCGCACCGAGAGTCGACGTACCGCCATTGTAGAAACGGCTGCCAGCGTATTCCTTGAACTCGGGTACGAAGGCGCCTCCATGAAGGAGGTTTCGACGCGACTCGGAGGTTCCAAGGCCACTCTTTATGGCTACTTCGCATCCAAGGAGGCACTCTTCGTCGCCGTCGTTCAGATGTACGCCACCTCGCACTTGTACAACGCCGTGGCGGACCTGACAGCAAAATCGGATACCGGCATTACGCTCGAACAGAAGCTTCTGGAATTCGGGCGTCAGATGTTAATGATCGTCACGAACGACTCGACCGCCATCAAGGTTTACCGGATGGTGCTCGCAGAATCGGGTCGCTCGGACATCGGCAAGCTGTTTTACGAATCAGGCCCAAGCCAGGGAATCGACGCGCTCGCTTCGCTCATGTCTGCTGCTATCGAAAGCGGTGAAATAAGACCGGGCAATCCAAGGGTCAGGGCGAAACAGTTTCTTTCGCTGATTACATCCGAGCCCGAAGAGCGGCTTTTCCAACAGAACCCGGCGCCCATGACCCACGCTGAAATAGAAGAAATGGTGACAACAGCCGTAGACATGTTTCTCAAAGGTGCCGCACCTCGCTAATGCGGCGCGAGCTTGAAGAGCCCGCATCGACCGCATTACTCGAACGGCTCTTCACCCTCCAGTTTTGTGCGATGCATCATGCGTGAGCAGCCCGGATCGTAAGCCTCCGCGCGATGCATGGTGCCGGTGTTGTCCCAGATCACCAGATCCCCCACCTGCCATTCATGGCTATAACTGAAAGGCTCCGCAGTCGCCCACTCCCGAAGGCCAACCAGAATTTGCGCGCTTTGCGCAACACTCAAGCCGGTGACCTGCAGCGCCGTGCAGCCGAGAATCAACGACTTGCGCCCAGAGCGATGCTTCCATACCAGCGGTAATTCTTTCTCACCGATGGCCTGCATCGCCTGCAGCTTCTTCAGACTGGGTTCCGGCTCGTAATACAGCAACGACGCCCAGGGCGCGTGAATGACCCGCATCTCCTCGTAGCGTTGCTTGTCAGATTCGGACAGCGCTTCGTAAGCAGCGTAGGTATTACAGAAACCCGTATTGCCACCCCACGTCGCCGTCACCTTACAAGACAGCAACGAAGCCAGAATCGGCGACTCGTTGGGCGTGCCGTCGATGTGCCAATACAGTGACCCTTTGAGAAACTCGGCACCGGCCGGGTTTTCCTTCGCATCCAGAGTGATCTTGGTGACGCCTTGACCATCGCTGATCTCCGGCGAGAAAACCCCAAGCGTTTGTGTGAACGCTATCTGCTCGGCATCAGTGAAGCTGACCTGCGGAAAAACCAGCACGCCACGCTCGGCCAATAGATCGCGTATTTCACTGGCCAGTCCGCCAGACAGCAAATCATCCTTGCCATTGAGAACACGACTGCCGATTAACGGTTTGATCGACGCGTGAGCCAGAGAAGCGCTTCTATTGGGTGTCATGACTGCTTCCTCTCTATAAGTGAACACGACTGTACGCTTATAGAAATGGGAACTCAATAGGCTTGTCGGGGGGAGACTGCGCAGCTCGTCGGTATCGGATGAAATTTCGCGGTCTCAAGAAGCAGAAAGCCCGCGAGGATGCGGGCTTTCTGATGCGGCGTTGAACAGCTCAGCCGTGAATTCGTCATGTGTTCAACGTAAGCGCTCCATAAACCCCACATTCAAAGCGCATAACTGATCCCGGATGCTGTGCTCCCGATTCCCTCAGGAGCC
>NZ_JAWHNU010000113.1:0-5586 GCF_032582135.1 Pseudomonas syringae group sp. J309-1
GGCAGCGATTGCGTCCTGTCTGATACACCGCCATCGCGGCCTCGCGGTGCTCGTGCGCTCCTACAGGTTCTATGTTTTGCCGTACAAAAGCGCCGTGTCAGGGCGCGTCCATTCAGTTGCTGGCGAGCATCGCATCGACCTTCATGCCGCGACGTAAACCGAATACTGCCGCAGTCCCGAGGCCAACCGCGCCCATGATCGCGACGTAGCCAACGCAGACCCAAGGACTCCATGGCATCAGGGCGATCAACAGCAGCGGCGTGGTACTGGCCCACAGCGCATACGCAATGTTGTAGGTGACCGAGATGCCCGACACGCGAATGTCGGCCGGGAACAGGCCGACCATCACGGAAGGCACCACACCGACGATGCCGCAGGCCAGCCCCGCCAGCGCGTAGGCAATACCCGGCACCAGCCACTGATCGATCAAGCTCATGTAGAGCAGGCCAATGCCTAGCGGTAGCAACAAGCTGTAGACAATCACTGCACGCCACGCACCAATGCGATCTACCAGCATACCGGCCAGCACGCAGCCAATGTTCAGAAACACAATGCCAAGACTACTCAGGGCAAAAGTATCGCTGGCGCTCATGCCAAAGCGTTTTTGCATGACTGTCGGCGTGATAACCACCAGCACCACCACGGCGGAGGTCAGCACGCAGGTCAGCAAGGCGGCGGGCAAAAGGGATTGGCGATGCTTGCGCAGCACCGCGGTCAGGGGGAATTCCGTGGCGGCTTCACGTTGGGCATGCATGGCCATGAACACCGGCGTCTCGCTCAACCAACGGCGCAGCCAGACACCCAGTACGCCGAATGCGCCACCCAGCAGGAAAGGTATACGCCATGCGTAATCGAGGATTTCCGCTGGGGTGAAGACTTTAGCCAGCCAGGTTGCGATTAGCGCGCCCAGCAAGTAACCGAAGGTCAGCCCGGCCTGCAGCACACCCAGGGCATAACCGCGATGACCTACAGGTGCGTGTTCGGCGACGAACACCCAGGCGCTGGGAACTTCGCCGCCCACTGCCGCGCCTTGCAGGATGCGCAATGCCAGCAGGATCAGCGGCGCCCAGTAACCGATTTCCGCATAGGTCGGCATCACGCCAATCAACAGGCATGGCAGCGCCATCATCAGGATGCTCAGGCTGAAGACCCGCTTGCGCCCCAGGCGGTCGGCGAAGTGCGCCATGAGAATCCCGCCCAGCGGCCGCGCCAGATAACCGGTCACGAAAATCCCGAAGCTTTGCAGCAGGCGCAGCCACTCGGGCATTTCCGGCGGAAAAAACAGCTGGCTCAGCGTCAGCGCAAAGAACACGAAAATAATGAAGTCATAGATTTCCAGCGCCCCGCCCAACGCCGCAAGGCCCAGGGTTTTATAGTCAGCCCGGGACAGCGGCTGGGGACGTGGTCGAGCAATGGCCGTCATAAGGACCCCGGACACGGAAGAGTAAAGACGCGACACAGCGTCGCAGGGCGCGAAGAATAGCAAAATGATGGGTAATGGCTAGGGGTTTGGATGAGTGGCTGCTAACGCAGAATGGTCAGATCGACGCCGTAGAAAACCCGTGTACCGGCTATAGCCGGGAAAGGCCCGGTTCATCCGAGACATCTTCCGCGTCAGGGATGCAGTCTTCCCGACTGAAACCGCTCCCACTAAATTGCTTGATAGCTGTCACTTGCCTGACCCTCAAGCCAATCCAGAAATGCCTTCACTGGCGGTTGCCGCTCACGACCCGGCGAGCAAACGGCAACATAGGTTGGCCCAGGCAAGCTTACATCCGGGCGATAGGGGATCAGAAGCCCCTTGGAAACGCTGTCCGCCACCAGCACATTACTGGCCAGCACAAGTCCGTGCCCGGCAATAGCCGCATTCAAAGCGAAATGCTCATCGTCGTATTCACGCAGCATTGCTTGATTCAGCCATTGATGATGGCCTGCCGCTGCACACCAGGTAGCCCAATCCACAGCAAAACCGCCGGGAATCTGCCAGCGCAGGCTGATCAACTGCACTCTGTCTTGATTGGCCGGATCTGCCAGGCCTGGGGCGGCATACACCGCAAAACGCTCAGTCATCAGTGGCTGGCTGACCAATGCCGGATAGGTACGACTTGAAGTGCGAATAGCCAGATCGACGCACGCGTCACGCAACAAATCCACCAGCTCGTTACTGGTTTCGACCCGCACGTTGATGTGGGGCTGCGTTTGATAGAAATCACCCAGCCTTGGGATCAACCACGATGCCGCCAGCGCTGGCGTTGTCGATAGCACCAGCGTGTGGTGGTCCGGCCGAAACTGCAGACCGGCAAGGCTTTGACTCATGTCCATTAAGGCGCGATGAGCATCACGATACAGGCGTTCGCCATCGTCAGTAAGTTGCACACCTTTGCCCAATCGCTCAAACAACAGCGTTCCTAGCCAGGCCTCTAACGCTTTGACCTGATATGAAACCGCAGCGGGCGTTACAAAAAGCTCTTCAGCAGCGGCTTTGAAACTTCCTGACCGGGCGGCTGCTTCGAAGGTGCGCAACGCAGTTAGCGGTATTTTGGCGAACACAGGTAGCCTCGCACACATCAAATGAATTGAACGAGGGTCAATTTATCTCATTTTTGCGTTACGTGAGCCGTCATTAAAGTGGCTGGCAACTCACCGCTGAAATGGAAGCCGCTCATGCAAGGTCCCTCCCGCAAAATTGTTCCAGCCGTGCTTTACGAGCTGATCGCTATCGGTGTCCTGTCGCCCTCACTGTCTTGGGCCTATGACGAAAGCCTGGCCAGCTCAGGCGGTTTATCGGTTCTGCTTTCGGCCACCGCGCTGCTCTGGAGCATGCTTTACAACGGGTGCTTTGAATACTGGGAAGCACGCCAGCCGCAACGTAGCCGGACGTGGCTGCGCAGGCTGCTGCACTCTCTGGGCTTTGAGGGTGGATTGACGTTGATATTACTGCCGGTCGTCGCCGCCTGGCTGAATATTACCTGGTGGTCTGCACTGGCAACCAATCTGGCGCTGTTCGTATTTTTCTTCTTTTACGCATTACTGTTTCAATGGGCATTTGATCAGTTGTTTGATGTTCCGCTTTCAGCCAAACCGCAGTCCCCAACAATCGAGCAGCCCTGCCCATGAAGATTAAGCATGAATTAAGTATCACTGGCTAATCTGGCTTCAACAGGCAAACGGAACGAATCAGTTGCCTCCAGATCAATAACATCAGATCAACCAAAAGGAATACCCATGAAAACTTTGAATGCCTTGTTTGCTGCTGTTGCCCTTACTGCCGCTGCCGGTGCTGCACAAGCCGACGTACGTCCTGACGAGATCCCTGGCCTGCTCAAGTCCGGTGCGATCATGGACTTCGAAAAGCTGAACAAACTGGCGCAGGACAAGCACCCAGGCTTCACCATTCATGACACCGAGCTGGATAAGGATGCACAAGGCAACTACATCTATCAGGTTGAACTGCGCGATGCCAAAGGCGTGGAGTGGGATGTGGACGTGAACGCCAAGACCGGTGCGATCGTGAAAGACAAGCAGGATAAGTAAGACTTAACGCAGTTTTGTCGGACCGGATCTACCGGGAGTCAGTTTTTCAAGCAATCTGGTTTATTGCGTTGAAGAATGTCTCCCGGATAAATCCGGTCCTACCGTTCTGTGTACATCATCTGTTTACGTAACAGGATTTACTGTCTCAAACCTACTTTCAACAATTGGCCGTTATCTTCATCGGTCAGCACATAGATATAACCATCCGGTCCCTGACGCACGTCACGAATGCGTTTCTTCAGTTCGCTCAGCAAACGTTCTTCATGAACGATCTTGCCGTCTTCAAACTCCAGACGAATCAAATCTTCCGATGCCAGCCCGCCAATAAACAGATTGTGATCCCACGCCTTGAAGCGTGACGCGTCGTAAAACGCCATGCCGCTGATGCCCGGTGATTTTTCCCAGACGTGGAAGGGTTTGATCGTACCTTCGACGAATTTGCCTTTGGCTTCCGGAATCGCCTCTCCCGAATAGTTGATGCCGTGGGTTGCCAGCGGCCAGCCGTAGTTCTGAGCACGTTCGATGATGTTCACTTCATCGCCACCTTTAGGCCCGTGTTCATTGGTCCACAAGGTGCCAGTCCATGGGTTGAGCGCGGCGCCCTGTTGGTTACGATGGCCGTACGACCAGATTTCCGGGCGCACATTTTTCTGGCCAACAAACGGGTTGTCATCCGGGACTTTGCCATCGGCGTAAAGGCGCACGATTTTGCCTTGAAGCTTGTCCAGGTCCTGAGCGGTGGGCCGGTTGTTGTTCTCGCCCAGGGCGATAAACAGATAACCATCCCGATCAAAGACGATCCGCGCGCCGAAGTGGTTGCCCACTGACAGCTTCGGCTGTTGACGGAAAATCACGTTGAAATCTTCCAGTCGGGTCAGGTCCGTGGAAAGGCGGCCGCGCCCCGCTGCGGTTCCGGCTGTTTTACCGTCTTCGCTGCCCTCGGAAAAAGTCAGGTAAACCATGCGGTCCTTGGCGAAGTCCGGAGAAAGGACCACGTCCAGCAAACCGCCCTGCCCGTTTGCCCAGACTTTGGGAACGCCGGACAGCGGTTGGGACAAGGTGCCGTCAGGGGACACGACGCGCAGGTTGCCCGGTTTTTCAGTGACCAGCATGCCCTTGTTGTCCGGCAGGAAAGCCACAGCCCATGGATGGGCGAGCCCTTTGGCCACTTCTTCGACGCTGAGGGTGCCTTGCTCGGTCTTGAAATCCTGGACGGGACCCGCAGCAGCGCTCAGCGGCAAACTCAGCAATGCGCTGGCACACAACGTTGCGATCAGGGTTTTGCAATGCATGGACGATTCCTTATGTCATGAAAAAGCCCCCATGAGAGGGGGACGCGGGTCTCAATCAGTGCTTTTACGGTTCTGCCCGCTATTGTTGTCGGCCGGGCGAGGCGCCTGTTGGCGGGTCGGGTAACCATTGCCTATGCCGCCATTCTCCAGCGTAGGCGGCCGCGGATTGGGGGCCGTACTCGGGCCGCGTACAGGCGGCGTGGCCGGGACGGTGCCTTGGCGGCTATTGGGATTGGCGCGATGAATAGGGCTGTTAGTGGAATTGCCGTTATTGAGCGTGCTGTTGGGCAAGGTCTGGGCTTGGGCAACACTGGTCAAGCCTGCTGTCATCAGGCCGCCCAGGGTGAGGAGTACGATGCGTCGCGCAAAACTGTTCATCACTTACCTTCTGTTGGAAACGGTAACGATCCGGGTGTTTGATGGCGATAGCACTACTAGGTTCGCCTCCAACAGGGTGGATGAGCAACCTGCGCGGGTTTGAGTTTGTAACAAGGATGTGCAGCCATGCAGACTCAAGCCACCCAGTGGGAGCGAATTCATTCGCGAAGAGGCCAGTACATCTGGTACATCTCCAGAGCAGTGAAGCATTCGCGAATGAATTCGCTCCCACCGGGATCAATCCTTGCGGGCCACCATGGAATCTCCCAAAGATAAGCGTTTCAGGTGGATCGCTAATCCCTGTGGGAGCCGGGCTTGCCCGCGATACTGACGACTCGTTTTCATGGCCATACCGCGTCATCGTCCATCGCGAGCAAGCTCA
>NZ_JAWHNU010000114.1:0-5330 GCF_032582135.1 Pseudomonas syringae group sp. J309-1
TGTTGCGCCTGCTCGACCTAATCGCGGGCAAGCGCGCTCCTACAGGATTGCGCGTTTGATACAAGACTGCGTAGCACGCACGACCGCTGTAGGAGCGCGCTTGCCCGCGATGGGGGTGTGCCAGTCGATGGATATTGCGCCTGCTCGACCTAATCGCGGGCAAGCGCGCTCCTACAGGATTGCGCGTTTGATACAAGACCGCGTAGTACGCATGACCTCTGTAGGAGCGCGCTTGCCCGCGATGGCGGTGGGTCAGTCGACGCATGTTGTGACTGATCGACCGAATCGCGAGCAAGCTCACTCCTACAGGATTGCGCGTTTGATACAAGACTGCGTAGCACGCATGACCTCTGTAGGAGCGCGCTTGCCCGCGATGGAGGTGTGTCAGTCGACGCATGTTGTGACTGATCGACCGAATCGCGAGCAAGCTCACTCCTACAGAATCGCGCGTTTGATACAAGACTGCGTAGCACGCATGACCGCTGTAGGAGCGCGCTTGCCCGCGATGGAGGTGTGTCAGTCGATGCATGTCGCGACTGATCGGCCGGATCGCGGGCAAGCGCGCTCCGACAGGAGATATGTGTGGGGCGGGCTGCTTGCAGCTCTGCTGGCCGCGCCGGCATTCGCAGCCCCTCTACCAGAGCTGACGCTCGTCTCCGAGCATCCCGTAGACAGCATGGTCGGGGGTAACCTGTCAGGCCTGGCAATGTGCAACGGCCAGTTATGGGCAATTTCGGACCGCGATGACGACTTGCTCTACCGCATGGATATGAAGAAAACCGTCTGGCAGGCCCAGTCGGAAAAGATTGATGTACCGCCTGCGCCGGAGAGCGATTTACCCGCCAACCTGCGTTCGCTGGCCAAATTGTCGTCCTTCGTCCGCGGTGGCAGTCTGGATTTCGAAGGCATCAGTTGCGACGCGGCGGGCAATAAATATGTCGTCAGCGAAGCGCATGCCGAGGTCCTCAAGGTATCTGTGGAAGGACAGCCGGCCTGGCTGAAATTACCGAGTGAGCTGGTCGCACAGGCGCGTGCCAAGGGCATGTTGCAACACTTCAACGCCATTTTCGAAGGCTTGGCTGTCAGCCCCCAGGGTGATCGCTTGTGGCTGGCTGCCGAACGCGAGCAGCGCGGTTTACTGGTAGTCAGCCGCGAGTCGGATGCCTGGCGCTGCAAAGGCAGTTGCGTCTTGCGGACTGAACCCGGCAAAGAAGTGTTGCCGCCTCAAGTGGGTGGCAAATCGGTATCCCGTGATTTCGCGGATCTGTCACTGTTCAACGGCAAGCTGTTTACCTTGGAGCGTTCGGCTTATCGCATCTGTCGGCGCGATCTGGAAACCGGCAAGACCGAGCAGTGCTGGTCGTTCGCCAGAGAAGCCCTGATGCCGAATCGACTTTATGATCAGGCGTTTGGCCTGACTGAAGCACTGGTCGTCGACGAGACGGGTGCCTGGATTGGTGTCGACAACAATTTTGGCAAGCGCGCTGATGGCGAGGAACGCCCGATTGTGTGGCGTTTCGCGGCTCCTGCGGGTGGCTGGAGTGCTAAACCGTGAGTCAGCAGCCTCCCGGCAAGCGGGCGGGAAAGGTCCTGATGATCGTTGCCTGGGCGGCGGGGCTGTTTCTCGCGACACGCTTTTTTGGTGAGTGGGAAGACAAACAGGAAAATCCCAACGCCGTGGTCACCTCCCAGCACGGTGATGGTTACGTCGAAGTGCAATTGGTGGGCAATCGCCAGGGGCACTTTGTCAGCACCGGGAAGATCAACGATCATCTCGTGCAGTTTTTGCTGGATACCGGCGCCACTGATGTGGCGGTTCCGGGCGAGGTGGCCGACACCTTGCGGTTGCAGCGCGGTGCGCAGGTCTGGGTCAACACGGCCAATGGCCGCAGCGAAGGCTTTCGGACTTCCATCGAGCGCCTGCAACTGGGCGATATCGTCCTGCACAACGTACGCGCCCTGGTGGTGCCCGGTCTGGACGGCGAACAAGTGCTGCTGGGTATGAGCGCAATGAAACAACTCGAATTCACTCAGCGCGGCGGCACCATGCTGCTGCGTCAGACCACGAAATAATGAGGCACGCATGAGCGACTCCCTTGACCTCAGCCTGGATGGTGTAGAACGCCGGTCACTGGCTGACTTCACCGAACAGGCCTACCTCAACTACTCCATGTACGTGATCATGGACCGTGCCTTGCCGCATATCGGCGACGGCCTCAAGCCCGTGCAGCGGCGCATCGTCTACGCCATGAGCGAGCTAGGCCTGGACGCTGATTCCAAGCACAAGAAGTCGGCGCGTACCGTCGGCGACGTGCTCGGCAAGTTTCACCCCCACGGCGACTCGGCCTGTTATGAAGCCATGGTGCTCATGGCCCAGCCGTTCAGCTACCGCTATACGCTGGTAGACGGGCAGGGCAACTGGGGTGCCCCGGATGATCCGAAATCCTTCGCTGCCATGCGTTACACCGAAGCGCGCTTGTCGCGTTACTCCGAAGTACTGCTCAGCGAACTGGGTCAGGGCACTGCGGACTGGGTGCCGAACTTCGACGGTACTCTCGATGAACCAGCGGTTTTGCCGGCACGTTTGCCGAACATTCTCCTTAACGGCACCACCGGAATCGCCGTGGGCATGGCCACTGACGTGCCGCCGCATAACCTGCGTGAGGTCGCGACGGCCTGTGTTCGTTTGCTTGATGAGCCGAAAGCCACCGTTGAACAGCTGGTTGAACACATTCAGGGCCCGGATTACCCGACTGAAGCAGAGATCATCACGCCGCGTGCCGACCTGCTGAAAATGTACGAAACCGGCAAGGGCTCGGTGCGCATGCGCGCCGTGTACCACGTGGAAGATGGCGACATCATCGTTACGGCGCTGCCGCATCAGGTTTCCGGCGCCAAGGTGCTGGAGCAGATTGCCGGGCTGATGCAGGCCAAACCTTCCAAAGCACCGCAGGTCGCGGACCTGCGTGATGAGTCGGACCACGAAAACCCTTGCCGCATCGTGATCATTCCGGTGAACAGCCGGGTCGATCACGAAGCGCTGATGCAGCACCTGTTTGCCAGCACCGATCTGGAGTCCAGCTACAGGGTCAACATCAACATCATTGGTCTGGATGGCAAACCGCAACTTAAAAACCTGCGTGCATTGCTGGTGGAGTGGTTGGAGTTCCGTGTCCGCACGGTGCGTCGCCGCCTGCAATTCCGCCTGGACAAGGTGGAGCGTCGCCTGCACCTGTTGGACGGTTTGTTGATCGCTTACCTCAATCTGGATGAAGTGATCCATATCATCCGTACTGAGGAGCATCCGAAGGCGAAGCTGATCGAACGCTTCGAGCTGAGCGAAATCCAGGCAGACTACATTCTGGACACCCGCCTGCGACAGCTGGCGCGTCTCGAAGAAATGAAGCTACGCAATGAACAGGATGAGCTGAACAAAGAGCGAACCAAATTATTGGCGCTGCTGGGCAGCGAAGCCAAGCTGAAGAAGCTGGTCCGCACCGAGCTGCTTAAAGATGCCGAAACTTATGGCGACGACCGCCGCTCGCCTATCGTGGAGCGTGCCGAAGCCAAGGCCATGACCGAGCATGACCTGCTGCCGAATGAGAAAGTGACCGTCGTACTGTCGGAAAAAGGCTGGGTACGCTCTGCCAAAGGCCACGATATCGACGCGACCGGGCTTTCCTACAAGGCGGGTGACGGGTTCCAGACCGCTGCAATGGGCCGCTCCAACCAATACGCGGTATTTATCGACTCTACCGGGCGCAGCTATTCGCTGGCGGCGCACACCTTGCCATCGGCGCGGGGACAGGGCGAGCCGTTGACCGGCAAGCTTCAGCCACCGCCGGGCGCGACATTTGAATGTGTGTTGCTGCCTGAAGATGACGCGCTTTATGTCATCGCGTCGGACGCAGGCTACGGCTTCGTGGTCAAAGGCGAGGATCTGCAGGCCAAGAACAAGGCAGGTAAAGCGCTGTTGAGCCTGCCGAAAGGGGCCAAGGTGATGCAGCCGCGTCCAGTGGCTGATCGCGAGCAAAACTGGCTCGCCGCTGTGACCACTGAAGGACGTCTGCTGATCTTCAAGATCAGTGACCTTCCGCAATTGAGCAAAGGCAAGGGCAACAAGATCATCGGGATTCCGGGTGATCGAGTGGCCAGTCGTGAAGAATATGTGACTGATGTCGCCGTCATACCGCAAGGTTCGACACTGGTCTTGCAGGCAGGCAAACGTAACCTGTCACTCAAGCCTGATGATCTGGAACATTACAAGGGGGAACGTGGACGTCGGGGTAATAAGCTGCCGCGAGGCTTCCAGAGGGTTGATGCGCTTTTGGTGGAAAACGCCTCTTAATCCTCGTTTAGAGCTATCGGTCTTCGTTTTGCCATGAAGATCGACGCATAATCGCTGGAGTCATGACGCATATTCACGGATGATATGACGTCTTGAGGCGCAAGCGTGGCTGAGTGCCTGCACGACTTTTGTTGAGTTATACACTGTGGCTTGCTTGACGGCGGCCACCTGGATGGGACGATGAATCTTCTACGCCTTCCCTTTGTTTTGTTGATGGCCGGTGTTTTGGGTCTGGCTGGTTGCAGTGTGAACCAACCGACCTCGCTTTATCAGCTCGACAGCGGCACACCGGGGCAACCTACGCACATTAAGGGCCTGGCAGTTTTACTTGGGCCAGTCTCAGTGGCGGATTACCTGCAGCGCGAAACACTGCTGCAGCGTCAGCCTGACGGTAGCCTGACCGCTTCGACCGACGGTCGTTGGGCAGGTAGCCTGTCTTCGGATATTGACCAACTGCTGCTGCGCCAATTGGCGTGGAAGCTGGACAGCCAGCGCGTAGTGCTGGCACCTGCTGCGGCAAACTTCACGCCTGATGTGCAAGTGGTGTTGTCCATCAGCCGTCTGGACTCGGGCGCGAAGCAGCCTGCGATTCTCGATGCCCAATGGCGTCTGGTGGACCGCAAAGGCAATGTTCGTGACAGCCGGATCGTGCATCTGGAAGAACTGCATGCCGGGACGTCTGCCGATCAGGTGCGTGCCCAAGGCCTGCTGCTTCAGCGTCTGGCGGATCAGGTGAGTTCTGCGGTCAAGCCGATTTCCTGGCAGCCTCTGGAAGAACCGAAGAAAGCCCCGGTAGCTCGGGCCAAAGAGCCTGATAAACCAAAGATTCCAATGGCTTCACCGATACGTACTGATCTTGAAGTGTTCCGCTTCTAGGATTGGCGCAAACAAAAAGCCCGCAGCGATGCGTAATGCTGTTCACTTAAGCGGAGCAGCCTTACGGTCCACTGGGTACCGGGTTTTAGAAATCTTCACCGTCCTT
>NZ_JAWHNU010000115.1:0-1532 GCF_032582135.1 Pseudomonas syringae group sp. J309-1
ATCAAGGCATGTCGCAAATTGCTTGGGTGTTATATGGTCAAGCCTCACGGGCAATTAGTATGGGTTAGCTCAACGCCTCACAGCGCTTACACACCCCACCTATCAACGTCGTAGTCTTCGACGGCCCTTCAGGGAACTCAAGGTTCCAGTGAGATCTCATCTTGAGGCAAGTTTCCCGCTTAGATGCTTTCAGCGGTTATCTTTTCCGAACATAGCTACCCGGCAATGCCACTGGCGTGACAACCGGAACACCAGAGGTTCGTCCACTCCGGTCCTCTCGTACTAGGAGCAGCCCCTCTCAAATCTCAAACGTCCACGGCAGATAGGGACCGAACTGTCTCACGACGTTCTAAACCCAGCTCGCGTACCACTTTAAATGGCGAACAGCCATACCCTTGGGACCGGCTTCAGCCCCAGGATGTGATGAGCCGACATCGAGGTGCCAAACACCGCCGTCGATATGAACTCTTGGGCGGTATCAGCCTGTTATCCCCGGAGTACCTTTTATCCGTTGAGCGATGGCCCTTCCATACAGAACCACCGGATCACTAAGACCTACTTTCGTACCTGCTCGACGTGTCTGTCTCGCAGTCAAGCGCGCTTTTGCCTTTATACTCTACGACCGATTTCCGACCGGTCTGAGCGCACCTTCGTACTCCTCCGTTACTCTTTAGGAGGAGACCGCCCCAGTCAAACTACCCACCATACACTGTCCTCGATCCGGATAACGGACCTGAGTTAGAACCTCAAAGTTGCCAGGGTGGTATTTCAAGGTTGGCTCCACGCAGACTGGCGTCCACGCTTCAAAGCCTCCCACCTATCCTACACAAGCAAATTCAAAGTCCAGTGCAAAGCTATAGTAAAGGTTCACGGGGTCTTTCCGTCTAGCCGCGGATACACTGCATCTTCACAGCGATTTCAATTTCACTGAGTCTCGGGTGGAGACAGCGCCGCCATCGTTACGCCATTCGTGCAGGTCGGAACTTACCCGACAAGGAATTTCGCTACCTTAGGACCGTTATAGTTACGGCCGCCGTTTACCGGGGCTTCGATCAAGAGCTTCGCGTTAGCTAACCCCATCAATTAACCTTCCGGCACCGGGCAGGCGTCACACCCTATACGTCCACTTTCGTGTTTGCAGAGTGCTGTGTTTTTAATAAACAGTCGCAGCGGCCTGGTATCTTCGACCGGCAGGGGCTTACGCAGTAAATGCTTCACCTCCACCGGCGCACCTTCTCCCGAAGTTACGGTGCCATTTTGCCTAGTTCCTTCACCCGAGTTCTCTCAAGCGCCTTGGTATTCTCTACCCAACCACCTGTGTCGGTTTGGGGTACGGTTCCTGGTTACCTGAAGCTTAGAAGCTTTTCTTGGAAGCATGGCATCAACCACTTCGTGTTCTAAAAGAACACTCGTCATCAGCTCTCGGCCTTAGAATCCCGGATTTACCTAAGATTCCAGCCTACCACCTTAAACTTGGACAACCAACGCCAAGCTGGCCTAGCCTTCTCCGTCCCTCCATCGCAATAACCAGA
>NZ_JAWHNU010000115.1:1632-2752 GCF_032582135.1 Pseudomonas syringae group sp. J309-1
CAGCCTACCACCTTAAACTTGGACAACCAACGCCAAGCTGGCCTAGCCTTCTCCGTCCCTCCATCGCAATAACCAGAAGTACAGGAATATTAACCTGTTTTCCATCGACTACGCTTTTCAGCCTCGCCTTAGGGACCGACTAACCCTGCGTCGATTAACGTTGCGCAGGAAACCTTGGTCTTTCGGCGTGGGTGTTTTTCACACCCATTGTCGTTACTCATGTCAGCATTCGCACTTCTGATACCTCCAGCAAGCTTCTCAACTCACCTTCACAGGCTTACAGAACGCTCCTCTACCGCATCATCCTAAGATGATACCCGTAGCTTCGGTACCTGGTTTGAGCCCCGTTACATCTTCCGCGCAGGCCGACTCGACTAGTGAGCTATTACGCTTTCTTTAAAGGGTGGCTGCTTCTAAGCCAACCTCCTAGCTGTCTAAGCCTTCCCACATCGTTTCCCACTTAACCAGGATTTTGGGACCTTAGCTGACGGTCTGGGTTGTTTCCCTTTTCACGACGGACGTTAGCACCCGCCGTGTGTCTCCCATGCTCGGCACTTGTAGGTATTCGGAGTTTGCATCGGTTTGGTAAGTCGGGATGACCCCCTAGCCGAAACAGTGCTCTACCCCCTACAGTGATACATGAGGCGCTACCTAAATAGCTTTCGAGGAGAACCAGCTATCTCCGAGCTTGATTAGCCTTTCACTCCGATCCACAGGTCATCCGCTAACTTTTCAACGGTAGTCGGTTCGGTCCTCCAGTTAGTGTTACCCAACCTTCAACCTGCCCATGGATAGATCGCCCGGTTTCGGGTCTATTCCCAGCGACTAGACGCCCTATTAAGACTCGCTTTCGCTACGCCTCCCCTATTCGGTTAAGCTCGCCACTGAAAATAAGTCGCTGACCCATTATACAAAAGGTACGCAGTCACCCAACAAAGTGGGCTCCCACTGCTTGTACGCATACGGTTTCAGGATCTATTTCACTCCCCTCTCCGGGGTTCTTTTCGCCTTTCCCTCACGGTACTAGTTCACTATCGGTCAGTCAGTAGTATTTAGCCTTGGAGGATGGTCCCCCCATGTTCAGACAAGGTTTCTCGTGCCCCGTCCTACTCGATTTCAT
>NZ_JAWHNU010000116.1:0-4158 GCF_032582135.1 Pseudomonas syringae group sp. J309-1
CCGCGATCGCGTCAGCACAGGCAATATATTCATCGACTGACAGACCGAATCGCGGGCAAGCGCGCTCCTACAGGGTCGGTGTTTGCAGCGCGACAGCGTGGTGTCAGGGACACCGGGGCGGCTCCCACAGAAATTCTTTGGCGTCACCTGCAGGATCGCGATCCTGCAGAACTCATTCATGCTACTCAAACGTTTCCAGCCGCCCCAAAGCCGGGCATCCCGCACCAGTCGATGCCACCTTCGGTGACAGGCACGCCGCAGCCCACCAATACAAATCCTCTACAGTCCAACAAAACCGGGAACATATTTGCTTGGCCCGGCTTTTGCCTTATCTTGTATATACAGGATGATATAACTCAAGTATCCGACCTCGTGGATAATTCCCGGGCCGGTTCGGCAAAAAACTACAACTCAAGCAGGAAAGCGCACCATGCCAGCAGCACTTCTACTCAAGCCAGGTCAGTTCAATCTCGATCAGTTGCGCGCCATTTATCAGCAGCAAAGCCCTTTCGAGCTTGATCCATCTGCCCGTGAAGTGGTCGACGCCAGCACCCGCACTGTGAACGAAATCATTGCCAACCAACGCACCGTGTATGGCATTAACACGGGCTTTGGCCTGCTGGCACGCACGTCGATCCCCACCGAATCATTGGCCAGACTGCAACGTAATCTGCTGCTTTCACACTGCACCGGCACCGGCCCGCTGCTCGATGACGCCAGCGTTGCGCTGATCATGGCGCTGAAAGTCGGCTCCCTCGCCCGAGGCTTCTCCGGGATTCGCTGGGAAGTCATCCAGGCGTTGAGCGCGCTTTACGCTGCCAGGGTTTATCCATGCATCCCGTCGCAAGGCTCAGTGGGTGCCTCAGGGGATCTGGCACCGCTGGCGCACATGTCAGCCGTGCTGATCGGGGTGGGTCGGGTACGTCATCAGGGTCGCGAAATGGACGCGGTCGAAGGTCTCGCGCTGGCGGGCCTCGAGCCCATGGTACTGGGCCCGAAAGAAGGTCTGGCGTTGATCAATGGCACCCAGGTCTCCACCGCTCTGGCCCTGCGTGGTCTGTTTGCCACGGAAAAGCTTTTCACCGCAGCCGTGGTCGCCGGTAGCCTGAGTGTCGAAGCCTTGAAAGGCTCCGACGTACCGTTCGACCCACGTATTCAGGCGGTACGCGGTCAACCCGGCCAAATCGACGTGGCAGTCTTGTATCGTGAACTGTTGGCTACCAGCGAGATACGCAAGTCGCACGTGGATTGCGGCCGCGTACAAGACCCGTATTCCCTGCGCTGCCAGCCACAAGTCATGGGCGCATGCCTTGATCACATGCGTTTCGCTGCGGGAGTTTTCCTGCGCGAAGCCAATGCGGTGTCCGATAACCCGCTGGTATTCAGCGCTGATGGCGACGTGTTGTCAGGCGGTAACTTCCATGCGGAACCGGTCGCCATGGCCTCCGATGTGCTGGCCCTGGCGATTTCGGAAATAGGAGCACTTTCGGAGCGCCGCATCGCACAGCTGGTAGACCCGGCGTTGTCCGGCTTGCCTGCGTTTCTGGTCAAGGAAGGCGGTCTGAATTCGGGCTTCATGATTGCGCAGGTTACGGCAGCAGCTTTGGCATCCGAGAACAAGACCCTGGCCCATCCTGCGTCGGTCGATAGCTTGCCCACTTCAGCCAACCAGGAAGACCACGTATCCATGGCAACGTTTGCTGCGCGGCGCCTGCTGGATATGGCGGGCAACAGCAGCGCGGTGGTAGCGATTGAACTGCTGGGAGCGGCGCAAGGCGTAGATCTGCACGCACCGCTGCGCACCTCGGAAAAACTCAGCGAAGTGCTGGCCATGATCCGCAGTGAAGTCGCCCACTACGACGAAGATCGTTACTTCGCTCCGGACATTGCAGCAGCACGTGCCTGGGTGGAAGAAGGTGCATTTGCACGCTGGCTGCCATTTGAGCGTCTCTACGGCTGATAACGCTTACGTCATTGAATGAGCGCCATCCGCAAGGATGGTGCTCATCCATAACGGATCAGTTGCCAGTCGTCACATTGATCGAACGACCTCGGCGCAACGTCCTCAGATTTTTGTAAGCCATCGCAGCTGAACAATAATCAGAGGTGAACAATGAGCGATCAAAATCAGGATCCAGTCGACCGCAACGACCCGGCGATCAAACCGGATGATGCCCCCGATACGCCTACCCAGGAGCAACAGACTCAGGGGTACGACTCTCAATCTCAAGGTAAGCCGCAGGGCCAGCCTGACACCCAGTTTGAGCAGAATCAGGAATCAGGTGGTAACACGTACACGCCTGATTACGAGCCTGAAGAAAAACCGGAAAAAGTCCCCAACAACCTGCATCCAACGCAAGGCAAGGACGCAGATATTGATACTGACGGAGGCTAGATAGGCGATTTCTGTGTCATGGACGGCATCCACCCAGACATATTGACGTGGAACCGGCTTTAGCCGGGAGGGCGGCTTTTTTAAGATACAGATGCGTCATCTGTATCGGCCTGTTTCAGGCTAAAGCCGGCCCCACGTCGAACTTCATATGTCACGTCCTGCAAACCCGCATACCGTTGCAATCGCTACCCTCTCCCACCGAAACATCTGCACACACTCCATCAAAAATCTGATGTTGTACGACGTCTGACGTTATGTTCGACTTGCATCCGTCTCACTAAAAATAACAAATGGGGATACTCCTATGACGAGCACCAGCTCAGTCGATAAAAAAGCTACTGCTGCGCGTGAATCGGTCTTTGCCAAAGTCACCAAGCTTCTTGGCCCCGGCATTATCGCGGTGCTGTCATGGCTGGGGGCCGGTGATCTGATCACCTCTTCAGTGGCAGGCGCCAACTACGGCTACGCCATGATGTGGGTGCTGGCGGTCTCGCTGCTCCTCAGATTCCTCATCGTCAACATCATCGCCCGCTTCCAGCTCTGCAATAACAAGGGCATGAGCATCCTCGAAGGTTACGCCCAACTTCATCCAATCTTTGCCTGGTTCATGCTCGGCTACGCCTTGCTCATGGGGCATTTGATCAATGCCTACATGATCAAGGGCGCAGGCGAAGCACTGGCCATGTTGCTGCATATCAACCAACCGTTGCTGTGCTCTTTCGCGGTCGTGATAGCGGTCTGGTTGTTGGTGGGACGCAACATCTACACCATGATTGAAGGCGTCATGAAGGGCTTGCTGGCGCTGATGACCCTGGCGTTTCTGGCACTGGCAATCATGTCCAAGCCGGATATGGTCGGCATTCTCAAAGGCACCATAGGTTTCAGCATTCCACCGGATGAAGGTGTACACGGCGCACTGCTGGTGGCGGTTTCGGTGATTGGGGCAGTTGCCGGCTCCATCGCCAACTTCGTACACCCGTATGTAATGCGCGAAAAAGGCTGGATCGGCCCTGAACACAAGCGCATGCAGCGTAATGATCTGCTGTTTGCGGTATTCGTCGGCATTATCATCAACCTGGCTATCTGGGTTGTGGGTGCCGAAATTCTGCGTCCGAACGGCATTCAGGTGACTAACTTGCAGGACTTGGGCAAAGCCCTGGAAATGTTCTTCGGCTCGGCGGGCTGGTACATCTTCTTTGTTGGCGTGTTCGCAACGCTATTCGCCAGCATCGCGGGCAAGACAACGGCCTTCCCGATGCTGATCACCGATGCGTTCCAGCACATCCTCCCGAAACGTCGCGAGAAATTCGGGAAGGAGTTCCACAAAGACCCGATGCACAAATGGTTCATGCTGTTCATTCTAGTCACTCCACTGGTGTGGTCGCTGCCGGGCATGCCGGACTTCGTGACCCTGACCATCGGCGTGAATGCACTGAACATCATTGGTCTGCCAATCATTTCTCTGGGCCTGCTGATCATGTCCAACCAGAAAAAGCTGCTCGACAAGCAATACCGCAACAACCTGTTCGAGAACATTGCTCTGGTATTCGCGACAGGTCTGGCGTTGTGGGTAGCATTCCAGTTGGGGACTGATTTGCTGAGCTGAGGGACGAAATGGCTCTTCTGATCTGAACCCATTCCTCCAGGAGTGGCCGGGGCGGCGATCGCGGTTTACCTGACAAACTGCATCGCAGCCTTCGGCAGCTCCTTGTATGTTGCTCCTGCACCAAGGAGAAGGGTTAGTCTCTAAGGTGTGACATACG
>NZ_JAWHNU010000117.1:0-3321 GCF_032582135.1 Pseudomonas syringae group sp. J309-1
ATGCAGACACCGCAACCTTTCAGGTAGATCACCAAAAACCTATCGCGGGCAAGCCCGGCTCCCACAGAGCCATGTGTGCTGGTCAAGATCGGCGAGCAGCGTGTGAAAGCACGGAACAAAGGCCGTAAGCACCAGTGATTCGACACCGCCGGATTTTGTGGGAGCTGGGCTTGCCCGCGATGCAGACACCGCGACCTTTCAGGTAGATCACCAAAACCCTATCGCGGGCACGCCCGGCTCCCACAGAGCCATGTGAGCTGGTCAAGATCGGCGAGCAGCGTGTGAAAGCACGGAACAAAGGCGGTAAGCGTCAGTGATTCGACACCGTCGGATTTTGTGGGAGCTGGGCTTGCCCGCGATGCAGACACCGCGACCTTTTCAGGTAGATCACCAAAACCTTATCGCGGGCAAGCCTCGCTCCCACAGAGCCATGTGAGCTGGTCAAGATCGGCGAGCAGCGTGTGAAAGCACGGAACAAAGGCCGTAAGCACCAGTGATTCGACACCGCCGGACTTTGTGGGAGCTGGGCTTGCCCGCGATGCAGACACCGCAACCTTTCAGGTAGATCACCAAAAACCTATCGCGGGCAAGCCCGGCTCCCACAGAGCCATGTGTAACGCTGGCGAAACACTTTCAATCGGTTTACCCTCGACTCACTTGGCGCAAAGGATGCGCAGCCCACATCAAGGAAGAGTGTATGGATCCAAGCGAGAGCCAGCCTCGGGGAAAGCTCAATCCCTTTGAGCACTTGCATGCTCAGGCAGATGACGCGCCCATAGCGTATAGACGCCACCGTTCCAGCCCTGCACGAACCTGGCGGCGCATCTTCCTGCCACTGATAGTGGTCGCTGCAGCGGGCTATCTGCTGGTGCATTTCAGCGATCTTTTAAGCAATACCGTTAGCCGTGTGACCGTGAACCACACTCCCGCGCCCACGCTGCCCGTCAGCTCAAACCCGGTGCCGCCGATTTACACGCAGGACGCCTTGATCGAACCCAAACCGCTGGCCGACTGCATAAAACCAGACAACATCATCGACGAAGCCGTAGCCACCTGCCGTTACGGGCAATTTCCCCGTGCAACCGATAATCCAGACGCCCGCGGTATGGTGAGCGCGTCATACATGGCGAAGTACAAAAACGAGCAGCAACAACCTGCCCGAACCAAGCGCGTCACGGCCTTCAACGTCGAGCGGGCCACCGTTTGGCAATGGGACGGTAAACGCACCTATGCCGCCGAATGGGCGATCAATAACAATCGCATCGACGGCACCAGTGTCTGCGCCAACTATCGGCGCGGCTCAATCGAACACCGCGAATGCCGCAAAGGCGCCAAAGTTTACTTCCGGGAAAAATGCCGCGAATGGGGCAAGCGTCGTGACAGAGATGGCAGCGACGCCAGCCAGGCGGTTCGGGAGCGTTTCTGCTCGGCCGGTGATGGCTTCAATCCACTGAGTTAAGCGCGTGTCGTGATGGCAGAAATGCCGTTATGCGCATCAATATTGCTAGCAATCCACTCGGTTGATATTTTTTTGCCATTTTTTTCCGACATCTTTTGTAACGCCCTTCCCCCTATAAACTGGGGACCACATGCAAACCGGTGCGTCATCCCGCCACAGGTGGCCCGGTCTAGAGCGGTTGCCATCATCGTCCCCAGATGGGATAAATAAAAAGCAAACGGGCTCGAAAATCTATAAAAAACATAGATTCATGGGTCATTGAAGTCGTATAGCGGCGATCCTGCATCAGATGAAAGTCCACACGTTCTGTGTTCGCGCATTTGCCAACAGCGTGTCGGGCAACCCTGCCTTTCAACCTCATTGAGGCCATTCATACGGCGTCACCAAACGCCGTGCTGTACCTAAAAAAAAGGACCGGAAAATTGAGCGATCAATCCACTCCGAACACTGCACTCGCCAGATT
Organism: Pseudomonas syringae group sp. J309-1; assembly: GCF_032582135.1. Taxonomy (NCBI): domain Bacteria; kingdom Pseudomonadati; phylum Pseudomonadota; class Gammaproteobacteria; order Pseudomonadales; family Pseudomonadaceae; genus Pseudomonas; species Pseudomonas syringae group sp. J309-1. The sequence goes on from NZ_JAWHNU010000117.1 coordinate 1,923, forward strand.
CTGCGAGAAAACCGGCATCCCCTATCCAATGTTCTGGGGCTTCGTCGGCCTGCTTATCTTCATGATCGGCGATGGCGTCGAACTGGGTTATCTCTCCCCTTTCCTTAGCGAACGCGGCATGCCTGCCGACGAAATCGCCATGGTCTTTACCATCTACGGTGTCACCGTCGGTGTCTCCTCCTGGCTGGCCGGCGCGTTGTCGAACATCTGGGGCCCCAAGCGCGTGATGATTCTTGGCTTGCTGATCTGGAGCGTCTTTGAAGTCCTGTTCCTGATCTACGGCCTGCAAGAACTCAGCTACTCGATGATCCTCCTGACCTACGGCCTGCGTGGCTTCGGCTACCCATTGTTCGCCTACGGTTTTCTGGTCTGGATCGCCGCCGCAACGCCATCGCGCAAAATGGGCATGGCCGTCGGCTGGTTCTGGGTTGCCTACGCAGCCGGGCTGCCAACTCTTGGCTCGCTGGTCGCCAGTGTGAGCATCCCGCTGATTGGTGCCATGGCGACTTTCTGGTTGTCGTTTGCGCTGGTAGTTGTGGGTGGCGTGATTGGTCTGGTGGGCATGCGCGAAGCACACGGCATGCAGCGTCTGGCGCCGGAAGGTGAAAAACCGCTGGTCTCGATGGCCAAGAACATCACCATCATGTGGGAAATGCCCAAGGTGTCGCTTGCCGGTCTGGTGCGCGTGATCAACACCTCGTCGATGTTCGGCTTTCTGGTGATCATGCCTGGCTTCTTCATGCACACCGTAGGCTTCAGCCTTGAAGAGTGGCTGCGACTGCTGACCATCGTGTTTGTGTTCAACATCATCGGCAACCTCGCCTCCAGCATCATCAGTACCCGGATTGGCTATCGCAATACGATCCTGTGGCTGGGTGCCGTCGGCAGCACGATCAGCACGCCGCTGTTCTTCTTCATGCCGCAGGCCTTCCCGAATGACTTCCTGATCGCTTCGATCTTCGGCGCCTTCTATGGCCTGACGCTGGCATGCTTCGTACCGCTGTCGGCACTGGCACCCGCCCTCGCGCCGCAGAACAAAGCCGCTGCACTGTCAGTCCTCAGCCTCGGCGCAGGCGCATCGACCTGGGTCGGCCCTGCAGTGGTCGCGATCTTCCAGGACAGCTTCGGCCTTGCTGGCGTGGTCTGGGCGTTCACCGGCCTGTATGCCCTGAGCGCAGTCATGACCGCCTTCCTGCGTGATCCTGAGCCTGTGTTCGAACCGACACTGACCAAGACCAAGCGCAAAGTTAAAGTTCGTGCACCGCGTCTTGATTATCGTTGGGCGCATGCGGAGCAGAAGTAGGTAAGAGTTATCGCAATCTTTGTGGGAGTCGCCCCGGTGTCCCTGACACCACGCTGTCGCGCAGCAAACACGGACCCTGTAGGAGCGCGCTTGCCC
>NZ_JAWHNU010000118.1:0-1454 GCF_032582135.1 Pseudomonas syringae group sp. J309-1
GTAATTGGATGGACTCGCCCAAGCCGAGGCGTCAGTAGCGCCACGGTGGCATTCTTAAGAAGCCAACGACAGCGAGGGCGAGTCCATGAAAAAGCATACGATCAAAAGTAACGCTTTGTCTTCAGCCGATGTGTCGGCTTGTTCAACAGTGGCTGTAGATCTTGCCAAGAACGTATTCCAGATAGCCGGAGAAGACGCCCTTGGTCAGGTCATTTACGAAGAGCGAATCAAGTCACGCGAAGCCTTTGTAGCCTTTTTACAAAAACTGCCGTCAAGCGTGACGGTGCTGATGGAAACCGGCCCTGGCGCACAGGCTTGGGCGCAGTTGCTGCAAGCTCAGGGCAATCAGGCGCGAATTTTACCGGCGCAACATGTCGCCAATCATCGCAGCGGCGCCAAGAATGACCGCAACGATGTCCTGGCGATATTGCGCTCGGGACGAGATGTAAACATTGCTTCAGTGCCCGTCAAAAGTAACGCGCAATTGGCCATGCAGGCCCTGCATCGTGTTCGGCAAGGGTATGTAAAGCGGCGCACCGCAATGGGTAATCAGATACGTGGGTTGCTGCTGGAACAAGGCATTGCCATGGCGCAAGGGGCGGTGGCCCTAAGCCGAAATGTCCCACGCATACTGGAAGACGCAACCCAGCCATTGCCAGATATGTTGCGCGAGTTGGTCGACGAACTGCTGGGCGAATGGAGTCAGCTGGGTGAACGTATCGACGTGCTGACGGGGCGTCTGGAAGCTGCCGCGCGCGAAGACAAGACAGCAAAGCGCCTGATGACAGTACGTGGCATCGGTCCTGTCATCGCTACAGCGCTACTGGCCAAGCAAACTGAACCTGGGCGCTTCGCCAATGCACGAATGTTCGCAGCCTACTTCGGTACGGTTCCTGAGCAAAACAGCAGCGGACAAAAAGTTCGGCTGGGCAAAATTTGCAAACGCGGTGATGGCTACATTCGCAGCCTTTCAATTCAGGGAGCGCACGCTGTGTTAAGGCAGGTGCGGCCTGACTCTGAACATCCGGATGATCGCCGTTTGAGACGCTGGTTAAGCCAGCATGGTCAAAAGGGAGCCGCCGTCAGATTGGCCAACCGAAACCTGCGAATCGTCTGGGTGCTGCTGCAAAACGATCAGACCTATAGTCGCCAGCCAGCGGGTTGCCAGGAGGCGACGATGAATCATTGAAAAAACAGAGTTCTGCCACCGGGGTGCTGGGTCACCTCAACCGCTGCTTAAGAACATTGACCCTTGGTCAGACCGTCGTGGATAGATGCCTACGGTCCTACTGGCCCTTTTGAGGCCTTATCGTAATTGGCATACCGCGAGCTCACCCAATGTTGGCCAGAAGCTGATGATGCTTCCTCGAATAGGCCTTATACATAGATGCAACCGGGTAGCAGTGTTCAAAAGCAGGTTGAATGTAGGGGCGAGTCCATACATAGGACCGGCT
>NZ_JAWHNU010000119.1:0-1358 GCF_032582135.1 Pseudomonas syringae group sp. J309-1
GGCATCGGATTTTTTTATGCCCATTCAGCAGCAGTTGCTCGACCTCGGCGATCTCTTCAATTTTTCTGACCTAAGCACTTTTACCCAGAACATCCCCATCGAGTGGGTAGCGAGTGCGCTGAACCTCTCGGCGCAAGCCACGATACGTCGGCGCCGCTTGCCGAGCGATCAGGTTCTTTGGCTGGTTTTGGGCATGGCTCTGTTCCGCGATGAGCCGGTTCATGAGGTCGCCAGGCGTTTGAATATCTGCGCGCAAGGCTTGGCTTCTGATCAGTTGCTGGCTCGAAGCGGGGTAACTGAAGCTCGCAAAAGGCTAGGCGCTGACCCGGTTGAATCCTTGTTCCGCCAGACCGGTAAGCATTGGGGCAACGAGCGCTACGAGGGAGATGACTGGAACGGTCTACAAGTCTTCGCGGTGGACGGTGCCTTGTTGCGAACCCCTGACTCACCTGAGCTCAGAGAGCATTTTGGCTCCGGCAATACCGGCACCGACCGGCAAACCCCGTTCCCGATGCTGCGGCTCGTTGCGCTGATGAATGTCCGCTCGCATGTCATCCTCGATGCGCAGCTCAGCCCTTATCGGGGCAGTGAAATGCGACTGGCCGAAACGTTCCTGGGGCGAATTCCAGACAATTCGATCACTTTGTTCGACAAAGGCTTCTGGGGCGCGGATCTACTGCTAAGCGTGGTTGGTGCAGGCGCGAATCGACACTGGCTAACACCTGCTCGCAAGAATCTGGTCATGGAAGAAGTGGAGCGCTACGGCGAGCATGATCGTCTTGTGCGAATGAAAGTTTCTCCTCAGGCACGCAAACGAAATCCTGAGCTGCCCTTGAGTTGGGAAGTGCGTGAAGTTAGCTATGAAAGCCATGGGAAGGTCAGGTCGCTGCTTACCTCTCTGCCTGTCGAGAGCTATGACACAGCAGCTGTAGCTGAGCTTTATAAGGAACGGTGGGAAATTGAGCTGGGCTTCAGGGATATCAAAAGCTCGATGCAACAGAACGCGGTGACGCTGCGCAGCAAGAAAGTCGAGCTGATTTATCAGGAGGTCTGGGGGCTCTTGCTGGCTTACAACATTATTCGTCGGGAGGCCAGCCAGGCCGCTGTAGCGTTCGGCCGCGCACCTTCAGATATACGGTTCAAGCCTGCCTGTCAGTACATAGCGGTACAGTTGATAGTGATGGCAGCAGCTAACCCAGTATCGGCAACAGGAAGGAGGTTAAGTGAGCTGAGGGGAGGAGTAGGTGGAATGTTTTTGGATCACCGCCCAAGGCCGGGAAGGCCAAGGACGGTGAAGATTTCTAAAACCCGGTACCCAGTGGACCGTAAGGCTGCTCCGCTTAAGTGAACAGCATTAC
>NZ_JAWHNU010000120.1:0-1333 GCF_032582135.1 Pseudomonas syringae group sp. J309-1
TCCCACAGGGGCTTTGCCAGATTCCGGAAATTGAGCCCGGTTGACTATCTAGAGGTGGGAGCGAATTCATTCGCGAAGGCGGCATGTCGGGCGATGGAGATGTATCGGATGTACCGACCCTTCGCGAATGAATTCCCACAGGGCTTTGTGTTGATGGGTTCATATCCAGACTGCATCCCATAGCGGATAGTCGCCAATGTGCTTGACCAGGCCAGCTCTCAGCGGGTTGGCCACGATATAGCGGGCAAGTTTTTGCAGGTCTTCGTCTCTCCTGAGTGCTTGGTCATGGAAGCCTGTTTGCCAAAAGCGACCTTTTTTGCCAGAAACCCGATTGATTGCAACTGCGCTGCTGGCTTTCACCTGCTTGATGAGAGATGCCAAAGAGCCTTGCTGGAGTTCAACCAGCCAGTGGAAATGATCTGGCATAACGACCCACGCTAGTGATGTCGCCAGACCTTGAGTTTCGGCTCGTCTGAATTCACGCACCAAAAGTCGCCCAAGCTGCCAGTCTTCAAAAACTGGATATCGATTTTCAGTCGTAGTGGTAATCATGTATATGCGCCCGGCCTCAGAGAAACGGCCTATGCGTAACTGGGATGAGCTACCTCGAGTAGGCATCCTTGCCCTCCGCCTGATTGTAAAACCTGCGCTCTAACTTACCGTCCTCGGACCCCGGTTACCTCTCCTAAACCTTGCCCAATAATTACAAAGTGGGAGCGAATTCATTCGCGAAAGCGGCATGACAGGCGATAGGTACGTGTCGGATGTACCGACCCCTTCGTGAATGAATTCACTCCCACAGGGGCTCTGTCAGATTCCGGAAATTGAGCCCGGTTGACTATCTAGAGGTGGGAGCGAATTCATTCGCGAAAGCGGCATGTCGGGCGATGGAGATGTATCGGATGTACCGACCCTTCGTGAATGAATTCACTCCCACAGGGGCTCTGTCAGATTCCGGAAATTGAGCCCGGTTGACTATCTAGAGATGGGAGCGAATTCATTCGCGAAGACGGCATGACAGGCGTTAGGTACGTGTCGGATGTACCGACCCCTTCGTGAATGAATTCACTCCCACAGGGGCTTTGCCAGATGCCGAAAAATTGAGCCCGGTTGACTATCTAGAGGTGGGAGCGAATTCATTCGCGAAGGCGTCATGTCGGGCGATGGAGATGTATCGGATGTACCAACGCCTCGTGAATGAATTCACTCCCACGGGCTCTGCCAGATTCCGGAAATTGAGCCCGGTTGACTATCTAGAGGTGGGAGCGAATTCATTCGCGAAGGCGGCATGTCGGGCGATGGAGATGTATAGGATGTACCGACCCTTCGTGAA
>NZ_JAWHNU010000121.1:0-1091 GCF_032582135.1 Pseudomonas syringae group sp. J309-1
CAACGCACCGCTGTCATAGAGGGCATAAACATCGCAGACCTCAAATAGGCGTTCCCAGCCTTGCTCATACGACCAGGCTTATTGATGCTGGTCCCGGACTGCGTCAGCCGCACATCAAGTCCCGCATGACGACTCACCTGAGATGATTTCAGCGTCGTGGGCAACGTGGTTAGCTCAGCCAAAGCCGCAAACACTGAAACTTCCCCCATCCCCGGTGCCGCTATCATGTGCTTGAATTGCGCACTCAGTGTGGGGCATGTCGAGATCAACTCACGGCCTGCAACCCTGAAGCGTTCAATTCGTTTGTCGAACATAGCAATCGCCTCTTCCTCATCCTCGATGAGTAGCGCCATTGAGGTTTCAGTCGCCTGCAACGCATGCAGCTCGTTCTTTGCCCGAGTGCGGTGGCAGGTCAGGCGGTTGATATGGCGACCAATGGCTCGTAGTTCCAGCTGGATCGGCGTAGGAGCAACCCATAATCGGGGTGTCATGCGCTCGCCATACTCGGCCAATAACTGCGCATCGATTCCGTCAGTCTTACTGGTTGTCAGCGTAAGTTTGGCAAAGTTATGGAAGCTTTTCGGATTAATGACCGAGACCGGCAAACCCGCTGCGGCCAGCTCAATAGCCAGATCCAGGTAATAAACTCCAGTCGCCTCCATGACCACCGCCACGGGTTTGAGGGACAACAGCTTTTTCACGGCTGCCTTGCGTCCCTTCGGCGTCTGGATAATGTCCCAAGACCCTGCCACACGGCCCTTGTCCCTCCAGCTCATGGCGCAACTGCGAGACCCAACGTCGATACCGATATACAACCCCATGCTTTTAACTCCAGAGAAATCAGGTAAGAATGTCTCCGGTTCCCCCGACCTCGAACTTCATGCCACTGCAACCTTGTAATGCGAAGTCCGACTTGTCGGCTTCTCGATACTCTTCGTGGTGGGCAATGAGGCGGGGGGGCCTCTCTACAGACAAGGTCAGGACTTAGTCCTGCCTTCAGGAGCGATCGGCCTCCCCCAGAAACGTATTTCTCGTATGTCACACCTTAGAGACTAACCCTTCTCCTTGGTGCAGGAGCAACATACAAGGAG
>NZ_JAWHNU010000122.1:0-316 GCF_032582135.1 Pseudomonas syringae group sp. J309-1
CACCTGACCGATCCGAACGCCAAGGCCAAGGCCGACCTGTCTCCTGGCCAAAAGCGCAAAGGCACCGTCACCGCCAATTTCAGCCAGCTCAGTCCGACCGACCGCCGCAAGGCCTTCCAGGAATTGATCTCCCGGTGGCCCGACGATGCCGCTTGGGCGTTCGCCAATCCTCTCCCGACCACAAAATCCGAAAGGTGACCTAGCCGTGAGCACGAAGGTTTGCCCGACCAGGAATTGCATCAATCCGGTGCCGAAGGGTCCGCTAGCCGTCTTCTGCGCTGGCTGCCATTTCCGCCTCCACTCCCGCGCCGCCAAC
>NZ_JAWHNU010000122.1:326-883 GCF_032582135.1 Pseudomonas syringae group sp. J309-1
CTCCATGACCCCCCCCAGCGCCCCGACGATCCCGACATCAAGCAACACCTGCGGGAACAGATCGACGCTCACATCCGCAGCGCCGCCCGCAGCCTGGAGAATGCGAATGCCGCGTAAAGCCAGCCCCGACCAGGGCGACCTCTTCTTCAGCCCGGTCTATCCCAGCCGCGTAGCCGACCAGAGCATCGACCTCACCGGTTTTCGCGGCAAGCTCAAGCGCGGCATGAGCCGGGCATTGAAAGCCTGCGCTCACGCACGCCCGGACGTCGCCATGCGGATCGCCACGGCGCTTGGCCAAGACAGTTTCTCGCTGGCGACGCTCAACGCCTACACCGCCGAGAGCAACGAAACCCACGATATCAGCCTCGTCCGCTTCAAAGCCTTCGTTCGGGCGACCCGCGCGACATGGTTGTGGGATCTCGTGGTGGCCGACGATGGCTTGACCATGCTGATCGGCGATGAGGCACGCCTCGCCGAGATAGCCCGTGTCCAGCAAGAACGCGCGGCCCTCGATGACAAGCTGAAAGAACTCAAGGCCAAGCCGGTCCACATCCTTC
>NZ_JAWHNU010000123.1:0-861 GCF_032582135.1 Pseudomonas syringae group sp. J309-1
ATACAGGCTGCAGTGCAGATCAACCGGTCATCGAGCGTGTAGACCTTGATGTTGTCCTGCAGGCGGTCGGGGTCGAAACGAACGATGACCTTCTGGCCAGCATGGGCGTTCAGTTCGACGGACCAGTACCGATTTTCATAGAAGTGGATTTCTCCCGAGCCTCGCTGGGCGGTGACTTTTTCGGCGGCGAGCAGCCAAAGGTAACGCTGCGCCTCGGTTGGCCAACGCACGATGGATGCCGGTTCGGCTAGGCTGGCCTTGAAGGTCTCCAGGAACGAGCGCCCCGAGCAGGCTGCGGACTGGCGACCGGAGCGGGTATTGTGCTCTTCGATCTCGCGCGCGACGTGGCCGCGAAACTCGTCGATGGGGATAGCGGCATTGCCGTAATTCTCGGGCTTCGCCTCTGGGCTGTTACCGGTATAGGCACCTGCGCAGAACGGGTGCTTGGCGATGTTGTCGGCGAGATCGCGCCAGGCGCGTTCGATCGGTTTCGACTGACCGCTATAAGGTTTTGTCCACATCGGCTGGATGCCGAGCGAAACGAGGATGCCCTGCGGGTCCTCGTCGCGGATGGTGAACCGGTAGCGGTTCGGAATGCGACCGGAAATCCACTTCGAGGCGAAGGCGCGCCCGTTGTCGAGCCAGATTTTTTCGGGGATGCCGTGGCGTTGCGCCATGTCGCCGATGAGGAGGCGGACGGGTTCCTTGTTCTCGGTTTCCGAGATGCGCCAGGCGAGGATCGTTCCAGAGTAGAGGTCCTGCAGGCCGAGTAACTGGACGCGGGTGATGCGGCCGTCGTGCAGGCGCACGAACACGTCGAGCTTGTGGCCGTCCATGTTGACGGCCTGCATGGCATGGAAG
>NZ_JAWHNU010000124.1:0-791 GCF_032582135.1 Pseudomonas syringae group sp. J309-1
TCGGCTCGCATATGAGGGGCCATGGCCCAGCCCACGATCTTGCGCGAGAAAAGGTCCATGACCACCGCCAGGTACACCCAGCCGCCGCGTGTGCGGATATAAGTAATGTCTGCGACCCAGGATTGATTGATCGCGCCAGGGTTGAACTGGCGATTTAGAAGGTTTTCAGCCACCGGCAAGTTGTGATTGCTGTTGGTTGTGTGAACGAACTTACGCTTCCAGACCGGGCGCAGACCTTGTTGTTTCATAAGGCTGCGCACCTTGAAGCGACCAATCGACAGGCCTTCTTTACGCAAGGCGCTCACCACACGACGACTACCATAGCAACGCTCCGACGCTTCAAAGGCTGTCTTGATCCTGGCCGCTGCCGGACAGGCGGGCTTGGGTTTCAAACGACGCTGTTGGGCCTCATAAAGACCGGAGCGACTGATCCGCAATACCCGACAGAGACGAGCCACCGGGTAGGCCTTACGTTGTAATTGGTGAACCAGTTGATGGATCACTTCAATTCGCGGGCAAAGAAGGCCGTAGCTTTTTTTAGGATGTCATTATCCATTTTCAGCTCACGAATCTGCTGCTCCAGTTGGCGAATACGCTGTTGCTCGCTGGTCAACGGGTTGCCAATTCCCGGGCCACCCAACAGCTCGGCCTTGTATTGCTCAACCCAGCGACGCACTGCCGTATCGCTCAGGTTCATATCAAGGCAGACAGAGTTCACACTCTGGCCTTGATCGACGATGAGCTTGCAAACATCAAGCTTGAAGGCGGCATCGAATTTTCTGTATTTCTTG
>NZ_JAWHNU010000125.1:0-775 GCF_032582135.1 Pseudomonas syringae group sp. J309-1
CCCCCGAGTGGTCAAACCAAGGCCGGTCAAATATCCAAAGAAAAAACCAACGGAGCTTAACTGACAGGCATTAGGGCAAGCCCGGCTCCCACAGGGGTTTGCGATCCGCCTGAGACGGTTATCTGTGCGAATTCATTCGCGAAGGGGCCGGTGCATTCGATGTAGCTGTTCGTCAGGGATACTGCCTTCCCGAATGAATTCGGTCCCACAGGTTTTGCATGAGCTTGAGATGCTACCAACCTGTGGGAGCTGAGCTTGCTCGCGATGAACGATGACGCGGTATGGCCATAAAACCGAGTCGCCAGTATCGCGGGCAAGCCCGGCTCCCACAGGGGTTTGCGATCCGCCTGAGACGGTTATCTGTGCGAATTCATTCGCGAAGGGGCCGGTGCATTCGATGTAGCTGTTCGTCAGGGATACTGCCTTCCCGAATGAATTCGGTCCCACAGGTTTTGCATGAGCTTGAGATGCTACCAACCTGTGGGAGCTGAGCTTGCTCGCGATGAACGATGACGCGGTATGGCCATAAAACCGAGTCGCCAGTATCGCGGGCAAGCCCGGCTCCCACAGGGATTTGCGATCCGCCTGAGACGGTTATCTGTGCGAATTCATTCGCGAAGGGGCCGGTGCATTCGATGTAGCTGTATCGTCAGGAATACTGCCTTCCCGAATGAATTCGGTCTCACAGGTTTTGCATAAGCTTGAGATGCTACCAACCTGTGGGAGCTGAGCTTGCTCGCGATGAACGACGACGCGGTATGGCCATAAAACCGAG
>NZ_JAWHNU010000126.1:0-735 GCF_032582135.1 Pseudomonas syringae group sp. J309-1
CGCATCATCCGGGCATCACTTTCAGTGCTAATAAATTGCGTGATTTGCAGCTCTTGCATCAAGGCCTGGCAGGTCACGTTATCCGCGCGTTTGGCGGTCAGTTTTTCCAGTACGGTTTTAACGGCGCCTCGATCAACAACTTCCTCGTTTTCGTCACGATCTGCACTGTCCAGATCCTTCAAGTACTGCGCTATTCGTCGATCCAGTTTTTCCTGATCGCGCTTGAGATGCTTGGTGCTGATATGCCGACGGGCCGACGCGACAGCCTTGAACTTGCTTCCATCGATGGCAACCAGGTCACCTTTGACTAAACCGACAGTTCGGCAAAACTGAACAAAAGCTCGGCAAGTCGCAGAGAACGCGGTCGAATTGTCTTTGCGAAAGTCGGCGATGGTTTTGAAGTCCGGCTTAAGGCGATTGAGCAGCCACATGACTTCAATGTTTCGTTGGCATTCAGCTTCAAGCCGCCGCGAAGACCGCACACGCTGGAAATAGCCGTAGATGTAGAGTTTGAGCAGGTCGGCGGGGTCATAGGGCGGACGTCCATTGCCCTTGGGAATGGCTTTATCGAATCCCAAGACCTTGAGATCAAGACGCGATACATAGGCGTCAATCACCCGAACCAAGTGGTCTTCCGGGATGACTTCATCAATCGACACCGGAAACAGGCTGGTCTGGTTTCGTGATTCGCCTTGAATGTATGTCATGGAAAATGCCCCGCATCTTTCGATGCGG
>NZ_JAWHNU010000127.1:0-720 GCF_032582135.1 Pseudomonas syringae group sp. J309-1
GTCCAAAGAAAGAACCTCGCCTGTTCAGTCGCTTGCCGAAAACTGCGCAAGAAACCACGTCTAGATTTGCCCACACGTTCGGGGTTTGCACGACAATCGGCCCATCGCCCTCACGGGAACCTGGTGCGCACCGGGTATCAGTGTAGCGCGCCGCGCGGTTTTGAGTTTTTGACACGCGGTTTTAGAGCACGAGCTATGGCTTAAAAGGAGCTTCAATGCGCCCTCGAACCTGCTTTGAGCCTTCATCGCGGGGTTATGATCAACTCCCGCGCAGGCCGACCCTTTCCCCCGCCTACCGTATAGTTCAGCTGAACCTCATCCTGGTCGAACGCCGCGAAGATCTTGCGGATAGCAGGCACGTCGTTGATGGAGAGGATGACGCGACCCTTCAGGCGTGAAAGGCGCTCGGCCATCACCTCGAACTGCTCCCGGCCAAACAGGGTTGCGCCATAGTCACGTTCCGATCCGAAATACGGCGGATCGAGATAGAAGAGGGTCTCAGCGCGATCGTAGCGATCAATGAAGGGAAGCCAATCCAGGCACTCAATGGTGACACCAGCAAGCCGTTCATGAACCTCCGCAAGCAGGGGCTCCAGGCGTGTGAGGTTGAAGCTTGCCGACGAACTGGGATCGACGCCGAAACTTTGGCCAGCGACCTTGCCGCCGAATGCCGTCTTTTGAAGGTAAAGCAACCGGCCGGCGCGCTCCAGGTCGGGCAAC
>NZ_JAWHNU010000128.1:0-717 GCF_032582135.1 Pseudomonas syringae group sp. J309-1
GCAAGGGGGCAGGGAGCCCTTTCGCCTGTGCTTCCCTTACAAGCGCGGCGCTGTTCTCGAGACGCTCGATCGCATGCCGTGAAGCAACCGTATGCTTTGACGTAAGGTGAGCACGATGGTCGGGCTCCCTCCCCCCTTGCGGGTAGGGCTATCGCATATGGGCCAGGACGGTGAGAAGGAAGTCGTTGCTCCATCTTGCCTGGAGCATTTTGTGGCTGGTCCGCGCTTGACCTGGCGTGGCGTGCAGGGCGTTGATGGCGAGCTGGCGGAAGTCGGCAAGGTTCTCCGGGGCGTGGTCCTTGCGGCTGCGGCAAGCGTCCTCGTCGAACAGAACGTCGAGAACCCAGTGCAGGTTGTTCTCGATGCTCCAGTGGGCGCGGACGACGTCGAGCAGCTTCTTGGCCGCCAGCCGCCGCGAAGCCAGAAAGTATCGGGCCGTCCGCTTGGCAGGCTTGCCGGCCGTTGCGCGCCAGCTGTCGATGCGGCCGACCGCGACGATAGCGGGGAAGCCATGTTGCTTCGCCAATTGCGGTGCCGGCACGATGATGGCTTGCCGGCGCTCGATGCGATCGTGGGCGGCGGTTCTTCGCTGGCTTGCTCGCGCAGGTCGTCGGGCGGTGTCGAGCAACGCCTTGGCGGCCTTGAAGAGCCGGCCGCGATTGCTCTTGATGGCCAGAACGTAGTGGCCCTTCCGGTCGCGGATGGCTTGCGCGACAT
>NZ_JAWHNU010000129.1:0-706 GCF_032582135.1 Pseudomonas syringae group sp. J309-1
CATTGTACACTGCCGCGATCAAGACCAACACACCGTCGGCAAACGAGAAAGCACCAAAAACGAGCGTAAACGCCAGCAACGCCTGTGTTGGCATCCAGAATGCCAGAGCAGAGAGAATCAACGCCAAAACGCCGCGAATTACAAATGCCCACCAATTGGTGCTCAACGAGCACAACAGCCGACGGCCGGAGTCGTCATAGTTGACGTCTTTTTCTGCGAAACTCTGGTAGCTCATGATTAGGCCCTTTCAAACCAACCTGCCGAATAGTCTCATCGAAGCTGCCAGACTTGACCGTTGCTAGAGTGATCGTGAGCCGGCTCACCCTCGGACTGGCGAAGTGCTACAATATGCAAGCCTGATGCGCTTGGCCATTGATCATTGATGGCATTCCGTTCGGTGCGCCACATTGACGACCGTCAATGCTGAGCCACGCAAATGCAGCCTTGATGTCAAGGCGCCGATGCGTGAGGGCGCTATCGGTTGATCTGAAGGGGATAAAGGGAGTTTTAGCCATGCTCACTGATCTAGCGCTCGGCGGCCGGTGGCCCGACCTGGCCCGCGATATGCGCCGACTTCAGGAAGAAATGAACCGCACCTTCGGCGGCTTCAGGTTTGCCGTCCCGGCCGAGTACCCGCCCGTCAACGTCTGGGCGGGGGCGGACGGCGCCATCATCACCGCGGAAATTCCGGGCGTCGCGCCCGACC
>NZ_JAWHNU010000130.1:0-682 GCF_032582135.1 Pseudomonas syringae group sp. J309-1
TTCCTGCTCGACTGGGAGCACAGCGGTACGCAACGGCATTGGTTGATGCGGGCTCGTAGCGGGCTTAAATACGAGGTACTCCAAGAGTTGGGGCCAGGTGATTGGTTAGTTCAGTTAACTGTTTCTCGTGACGCCCACAGGCAGCGCGATGATCTTCCCAAACACTGGCAGGCCAGATTGATCGAGTACTCGATAGAAGGTAAAGCCCGTCGCTACCTCACCTCAATGATCGACGCCAAGCGTTATCCAGCAAACGAAGTAGCCGCACATTACAACGAGCGTTGGGAAATAGAGCTGGGTTTTAGAGAGATCAAACAAAACCTGCTCAACGGTGAGCAATTGCGCAGCAAGCAGCCTGAACTAGTCCGTCAGGAGCTTTGGGGCACCTTGTTGGCGTACAACTTGATCCGCCAAGAAATGCGCCTTATGGCTGAGGAAATGAAGGTTGCACCGCAACGATTGAGTTTTTTGTGGCTGTCTCAGGCTATAGCCAATGCGCTGCGCTTTTGTCCGACCGAAACACCGGGCACGATCCCCAAACGTTTGGCGGAGCTAAGAACACAGGCACAGCACTTCATGCTGCCACCCAGGCGTAAGCGAGCTTACCCCCGAGTGGTCAAACCAAGGCCGGTCAAATATCCAAAGAAAAAACCAACGGAGCTTAACTGACAGGCATTAGGGC
>NZ_JAWHNU010000131.1:0-665 GCF_032582135.1 Pseudomonas syringae group sp. J309-1
TCTTCCCGCTGATCGCGCGCGACGGTGGTGTGCTGCTGCGCTCCGGCCACACCGAGGCAGCGGTCGATCTGTGCCGGCTCTCCGGCCTGCCGCCGGTCGGCGTCATCAGCGAGCTGATGAACGACGATGGAACCGTGATGAAGGGCGAACAGGTCGCGAAATTCGCCGCCGCGCACAAGCTCAAGCATGTCACGATTGCTGATATGATCGCCTATCGCCAGGCGCGCGAGAAGCTGATCGAGCGGGTCGCGACCTTCACCACCGAAAGCCCGATCGGTCCGTTGCAGGGCTATGCCTATCGCTCGCCGTTCGACGAGATCATGCATGCCGCCTTCGTCTATAATGGCATCGGCGATGGCCGGGACGTGCTGACCCGGCTGCACAAGCCCAACATCGTGAAGGACCTGTTCACCGGGCCGGCGCGGATGGAAGACGTGTTGCGGCACTTCAAGGATGCCGGCCGCGGCGTGCTGGTCTATCTGCGCGATGGTGCCGCCGGTGTTCCGGTCCAGCCGATTGGCGACCAGAAGACCGCGGAGGCCGATCGCAACAAGCAATGGCGCGAGGTCGGCGTCGGTGCACAGATCCTGCGCGATCTCGGCATTCCGCCGCTTGGACAGCATGAAGCCTTCAACGACGCATTGATGACTGCGATGAAGTTCGTG
>NZ_JAWHNU010000132.1:0-654 GCF_032582135.1 Pseudomonas syringae group sp. J309-1
CTGCGGCACCATCTTGGCGTTCATGTATTTCTGGATCGCGGTGTTGGAGGCGGTGCCGAGCGTGCCGAACAGGAACAGCACCTCGTCGCTCTCGACCAGCTTGCGCACCTGCTCGACCGCCTTGGGCGGCGAATAGGCGTCGTCATAGCTGACGAAATTGACCTTGCGGCCGTTGATGCCGCCGCGGTCGTTGATCATCTTGAAATAGCCGCCGGGCGTACGGCCGATCGACGAATAGACCGCAGCCGGTCCCGAATAGGCGTCGATGTTGCCGATCACGATCTCGGTCTTGCCTTTGGCGATCGCAGGCTTGCCGAGCAGCAGCGTGGCCGACGCGGCGGCGGTGCCCTTGATGAGCTGACGGCGTGATAGCTGGATCGAACGGTTCCTTGGCATTGTAGTCCTCCGCTTCTTCTTGTTGGCCGTTTTGGCATTGTTGGCCGTTTGGCAGCCTCTGACGGGCGTCTCGGCTTCAAGCATTCCATGCTGGTTGATCCGGATCAAACCAGTTTAGGTGCGCGGCGCTGCGGAACTTGTGCGTAGTCGCTACCAGCAGCAATATTGGCGGCGGTGTCAGGATGCGCAGCGGCGCGGCGGATCAAATGATCCACTGCGCCGCGCGTTGAGGTCGATCAGGCCGGCAAGGCCCGGGTC
>NZ_JAWHNU010000133.1:0-628 GCF_032582135.1 Pseudomonas syringae group sp. J309-1
TCATGTAAGAGTGTTTGAGGCCGGGCCAGCTAACGTTCTTGTGGGCGTCGATGAAATCCTGATCACGCCCGGGCTTCACCCGGAAGCGTACCGCGTTGAATGCAGTCATGATGTAGCCCTCCCGTGCGCAGTTGCAAATGGTCGCCTTGCCAAGCGTGATCATCGCTATTTTGGGGCACCGCGCAAGCTCCGCCCGGCACTCAACCTTGATGTCCGTTTGGGGGTCACAAGGCGGCCTCTCTCCGGTCAGATCGCGTGGCCGCTATCTTCTCCAAAGCAGACATCTCGGATTGATGAACATGCGTCCTAGAGCATGATCCGGAAAAGTGCGTAGCGGTTTTCCGAAAAGATCATGCTTAAACAAGAATCTAAAGCGCGATGACGATTCAACCTGATCTCATCGCGCTTTAGCCGGTTTCCGGCGGCATGGCCTGGCGCTTGACGATCTGCTCGGCGAGCTCGATCAGGATTCGCCTGGTGTCGGGGTCCCGCACGTCGCGGAACACCCGCAGCATGCGCAGCTCGAGCAGGGACTGCAGCGATTCTGCCGCCTGGCCGCCTTGTGGCTGCGCCGTCGCGGCCGGCCGCCGATTGAGCATGTCGGCGGCGATTCCGAGCATCTCTGCAA
>NZ_JAWHNU010000134.1:0-230 GCF_032582135.1 Pseudomonas syringae group sp. J309-1
GCCGAGCAGCTGGCGGGCTGGGTGATTGGCGGCCTGCTGGTGGCTGGCGCGATCGTAGCGATTGTCCTCATCAGCCGTAGTGTGATCCATCGCCAGCGCGCCGCCGCCTATGCCGCCGAGGCCGACGCCATGGGGGTGCTGTGATGGACCCCGTCATCGGCACCATCCTGATCGAGGCGGCAACGCGGGTCGGCGCGCCGCTCGTCAAGTCGCTGCTGGCACGGTTCCGG
>NZ_JAWHNU010000134.1:240-621 GCF_032582135.1 Pseudomonas syringae group sp. J309-1
GGCGCGGCCGAGGTCGGCGGCATCGTCATCGACACGGTCGCCGAGAAGCTCGGCGTTCCCCCAGCGCAGATCCCGGACCAGCCGGCCGATAAGATCGACGCGGCCGTCAAGGAGGTCGAAGGTCAGGCGCCGGACATCCTCGTGCAATGGAACGTCCAGCAGGCGCAGGCGATCGCCCTGCAGAAGGCCGAGATGGACAAGGTCGGTGAGCCGACCTGGATGTGGGCATGGCGGCCGGCCTGGATGTGGTTTCTCGGCTTTCTCTGGTTGTTCCGTTTCGTGGTGGTGACGACCGTCGACGCTGGCGCCGGCTCCACGATGGCGACACAGCTGCCGTTCGACACGCTCTTCTGGCTGACCGCCACCTTCGCCGGCTTCTAC
>NZ_JAWHNU010000135.1:0-606 GCF_032582135.1 Pseudomonas syringae group sp. J309-1
CGCAGATGCCGACGCCGAAAACGTCGAGGCGCTGATCGATGACATCGCCAATCTCCGATCGGCTGCTCTGAAAAGCTCGCTGCTGGTTTATGCGGCCGACAAACGCTGGCGTGTGGAAACGGGCGGCATCGTTGTCGGTGGGATGTCGGTGGCGACCGACGACAGGTCCAAGCTCATGATCACCGGAGCCCGCGTGAAGGCGGACAAGGATGCGGCCTTCACGACGAATTGGAACACGCCGGCGGGATTTGTCGAGATCGACGCAGCCACCATCATTGCCATCACCAATGCGGTCCTCGATCACGTCGACGCCTCCTTTGCCATCGAGGGCGCAGTTCTAGCTGGCATCGAGGCTGGCACCATCACCACGCAGGCACAGATCGATGCGGCCGACTGGCCTTAGCAGCGCAGACGCCCGGAGCCAGGCTCCGGGAAGGCGGGCCTCTGTCGGCAAACTTCGACCCGCCTGACGACACCAGATATAACGTCACGCCTGCGGCCCTTTCGGGCGGCGAGACGGTGACTGATTCTCAGAGGCTCGGATATGGGCATTCACGATGAGTTCGCAGCGGTCACACCAGTTCATCCGCCAGCACCTTACATCGG
>NZ_JAWHNU010000136.1:0-601 GCF_032582135.1 Pseudomonas syringae group sp. J309-1
TCGGACGGCCGTCCGAAAAAGGCCGCGGAGCCACCGGAAAAAGCAGGACATTGCTGCCGGGCCGCTGCAATTCGGCAAGGATGTTGTCGGTCTCGGCGAGACGATCCCGCGCGGCGTCCTCATTCCACCGTTTCTTGGAGACCTCATTTTCGAGGGTGCGAGCTTGAGCACGCAGTTGGTCGATACAGACTTGCAGGAGCCGGGCGTCCTCGGGTGAGAGAACACGCGCTTCGTGGGTGTAGTCGTCGAATTGGTGCAGCAACTGGTGCAACCCATCCGACAATTCGAGCGACAGGGTCTGTCCCATGGTCATTCCTCCCACTGACGGTTTTGATAGGCGGCCTGGATGTGCTTGAGGGCGAGATCAGCCTGTTCGCCCGCAGCGAGCAGGTGAGCGATGCGCAGGGTCTTGTCGATTTGACCGAGGTGGCCTGGCTTGCGACCGATACCGGTAAGCAATGTGCGTTGGTCGGTGTCCTGGATGCACCATGCGTCGATGATCATGGCGATGTCTTCGGGGTAGGGCTGCATCTTGTAGAGCCGTTTGCCAAAACGCCGCTTGATCTGGGTGTAATCCGGCCCGCTCGAACGGTCCTTGAAA
>NZ_JAWHNU010000137.1:0-589 GCF_032582135.1 Pseudomonas syringae group sp. J309-1
TTGCAATACTCATCCGCGGTCGGACCGGCCACGCCCCAATTGAGCTGGTAGGGATCGTTGACGTAGTTGTTCCACTGGTCGCCGTAGTAGTTCCAGGAGATGTTCCGGTCGTTCAGGCTGTCGCCGAGGCTCTTGCGGGTCGACGGCGGGATCGTGAACGGCGTGTTGGACGGATTGGTGTCGGTGTAGGCGTTCTTGCCGTTGCCGAAATAACCCGGATTGTAGTTGTTCAAGAGATAATAGTGGCCCGGTTCGCAATTCGCGTTGATCCGGATGCCCTTCAGATAGTCAAGGATCGGCTTGACACCGGGCTGGCTTGCATCCGAGCAGTCGCTGTAGGAGCCGCCGCCGGACACCGGGCTCGTTTGGAAGGGCGGCGGGAAGCCGCCGTTTCCGCCGGCGCCGTAGCCGTCCTCGGTGTACCAATTGTTGGTGCCGGCAGCCGGATTCGGATTCTCGATCTCATGCACGATGCCGGCATCGGGCGTGCCGCCGAAAACCTGAATGCCGTTCGGCGGCACCGCGGCGTTGCCGTAAGTGTCGCTGAAGTAGATCATGTCGGCATGACCGAGCATGATGTGGTTGGCAC
>NZ_JAWHNU010000138.1:0-582 GCF_032582135.1 Pseudomonas syringae group sp. J309-1
AAGCCGCAGGATCCCAGTGACGTTCTACGTCATCGACCTGTTTGCCGCCGTCGAGCTGCCCGCGCTGGTCGATGCTGGCGAGGCCAGCGGTACCTGGCGCCTGACAGAACACTGCACCGTGCAACGCCGTCGCGACGGCACCCTGACCGTCTGCCTCACATGGCATGGCGAAAACGGGCTGTCGCTGACCAAGGTGGTGCGTGGCGTTCAGCTGGAGGCCAACTGAATGGCCCTGGCGCGCCTACTTCGTGAAGCCGTAGCTCTTCGCGACGCGGGCAATCTGCGTGCAGTGTGCCGTTTTTTGCGAGGCGGACATCTCTTTCTGAAAGGCTTTAACGCCAATGACCTGCATGTTCAGGCTGGAGGCAAAGGTCATATCGTCAGCGGGCACATTCTTCTCGATGTACGCGGCGATTGCCGGTTGGTCGTAGTTCAAGCCACAGAATTCTTCTGCAGCCAGAACCGATCCAACATTGCTGACCACTTCGTAGCTGGCGGCAGCGCGCGCTTCGGTGACCACCAGGGTCAATACGCAGCAACCGAAATACCTGAGCTTCATACTACACACCCCCACAGAGGTGC
>NZ_JAWHNU010000139.1:0-566 GCF_032582135.1 Pseudomonas syringae group sp. J309-1
AGATGATGTCGTTCAGCTTCCCGCCGAAAGGCTGGGCGTTCTGCAACGGTCAGCTGATGCCAATCAACCAGAACCAGGCCTTGTTCTCGCTGCTCGGCACGACCTATGGCGGCAATGGCCAGACCACCTTCGGGCTGCCCAATCTGCAAGGCAAGGTGCCGATCCATATGGGCTCCGGCTTCACGCTGGGCCAGACCGGCGGCGAGCCGACGCACACGCTTACGACCTCCGAGATGCCGCAGCACCCCCACATCTTCCAGGGCACGACCAACCCCGCCGCCAATGCGGTGCTCACCAACAATCTGATGGCGCAGTCGGCCAATCTCTACACCACGCCCAGCAATCTGACGACGCTTGTCGGGAGCACCGTCGGCAATGCAGGTGCCTCGCAACCTCCCGAGAACATGCAGCCCTACCTCACGCTCAGCTTCTGCATCGCATTGCAGGGCATCTTTCCCTCCCAGACCTGAAGGACGCCCATCATGAGCCAGCCCTACGTCGGCGAAATTCGGATGTTCGGCGGCAATTTCGCGCCGGCCGGTTGGATGCTTTGCCAGGGACAGGTC
>NZ_JAWHNU010000140.1:0-562 GCF_032582135.1 Pseudomonas syringae group sp. J309-1
TCGAGGGCGACCGCGCGCCTTGGCGGCCGCTGCGCGCCTATGACGATGGGCGGCAGGTGTTCATCGAGTTCCCCCGGGGCATCGCCCAGGGCGAGATGCCGCCGTTGTTCGTGGTCGGCCCTGAGGGCAACACGTCCGAGCTCGTGAACTACCGCGCTCGCGGCAACTACATGATCGTCGATCGCCTGTTCGCGGCCGCCGAGCTGCGGTTGGGCGCCGGCGATCGCCAGAGGCGGGTTCGCGTTACCCGCACCGACGGGAGGCCCACATCGTGAGCGAGCCGCAGTCCCCGAAAGACGAGACGGCGCCGCTGACGGGGGCCGCCCCGGAGGCTGCCTCGACCATGCGGCTGCGCGCCGAAGCTCCAAGGGTCACGCGGCTGTCACGCAAGGTGCTCGCCGGGATCGGGCTGGTCGCGAGCGTCGGCCTCGGCGGCGCCCTGATCTACGCGCTTCAAACCCGCGACGGCGGCAAGGCCTCCGAGGAGCTCTATTCCACCGACAACCGCTCGACCGCGGACGGCTTGGCGAGCCTCCCGCGCGACTACAGCCGGGTTCCGCAG
>NZ_JAWHNU010000141.1:0-562 GCF_032582135.1 Pseudomonas syringae group sp. J309-1
GTAACCGGTTATTGCTTTGATTCTGCTCGATTTATTTTGAGATATTCAAGGTCAGAGTGACGCAGTGTTCGCAGTGCAACAGCTTGCGTGAGATTGAGCGATGTTGCGCGGCTTTCCCCGCTCTGCTGGGATCGCCGAAAGTCTTCATCCCCTCGTGCTGTCAAGGTTCCGCATGCCGCGCCAGATCGACTACTACATCTCGCTGCAATCACCCTGGGCCTATATCGGCCACACGCCCTTCGTTCGGCTCGTAAGCACTTACGATCTCAAGGTAAATTACCGGCCCGTGCTGCTCGTCGATCTGTTCTCGGAGACCGGCGGGCTGCCGCTCGCCAAGCGCCATCCGGTGCGGCCGCGCTATCGGTTGATCGAGTTGCAGCGCTGGCGCGACAAGCGCGGGCTGAATTTTCACCTGCAGCCGGCCAACTGGCCGTTCAACGCACGCCTCGCCGATGGCGTCGTGATCGCAGTGCTCGAGGCGGGTCTCGATCCCGAGCCGTTCATCGCACGCGAGAAGCACACCACGATCAAGCCGCTGAGGGATCTGTGGCCGACGGAACCG
>NZ_JAWHNU010000142.1:0-560 GCF_032582135.1 Pseudomonas syringae group sp. J309-1
GATGCAATTCGTCGCCCATCGACAAGCCGCGCGCGACGATCGATTTGAGGTCGATGCCGCCGGCGGCACGGATCGCCTTGCCCAGCGTCGGCCCGAACACGTCGCGCAGCCAGGCGAGCCGCTTCAGCACGCTCGCGTCGTTGCCGCCGAAACGCATCACCTTGCCGAGCCCCTCGTTGATCGCGCAATAGGCGCGGTTCGCGAAGCGCGCGTTCTCGACCACGAACAACGGCATCGACATCGTCGTCTTGCCGGTCATCGGGCCGACCGCCCCGAAATGGTGGTTCGGGTGAAATTCGATCTCGCCGCTGGCGGCGAGCTTGGTCGCCGCCAGCAGATCCTTTGCCCAGCCCTCGAACACGATGGCGCCGGCGACCGCACCGCGCATCGGGCCGCACATCCGGTCCCAGGAAATCGGTGGTCCGGCGTGGAGGATCATCCGTTCGCGCAGGCCCGGGATCAGTTGACGGGCGGGAACGATGTCGATCAGCCGAGGCTCCCCTTCGAGAATCCGGGTGAGCGCCTGCTGGTTTGCGTCCTCGATCAGCTTCATCGGTGCG
>NZ_JAWHNU010000143.1:0-559 GCF_032582135.1 Pseudomonas syringae group sp. J309-1
CCATTGCGCAAAGGCCATGCCGACGAAACGAACGGCCTGGGTGCCAACCTCGCGGTAAATAGTCAGCTGGCGGTTGATGCCGGCCTTCTGGGTGTCGAAGTCCGCGTCGGTGATCGCGCCGGTGGCGGCGGCCACCTTGGACTTGATGTCCTTGTACTCGTCGATATTGGCGAGGAACGGGACCAGGAAGTCGAGAACCTGTTTGTCCTGGAACAGCTCGCCGACCTTGCCGGCCGCGCCGATCGCCTCCAGCTGCTGGCGCACATAGCCGAGCGCCTCCGCGCCTTCGAGCCCGTTCTGCTTGGCCTTCTTCATGAAGCCCGCGATCTGGGTTTCGTTGACGCCGGTCAGCTTGCCGATCTTCTGGATCACCGCCTCGATCGGGTTCATGCCCTTGGCGGCGGCGTCCTTCATGACGGCCTCGAGGTCGACGCCATGCTTTTCGAAGTTATTCTTCGTCAGCGGCGCCAGCGCCTTGTCCAGGAAGTTGGCCAGATTATTGGCAGCCGTGGCCGGATCTGCTGTGCCCTAGCGGCCAATCTGCAGGGCGGACGCCAAG
>NZ_JAWHNU010000144.1:0-558 GCF_032582135.1 Pseudomonas syringae group sp. J309-1
ACTGAACTCTTAGCTGCTCCTGCTGCAGCTGTGGCTGCTATCGGACATAACACTGCGAGCGCTAGCAACGAGATCTCTGCTAAGTTGGAACTTGATGCACAGATAAAGGGAAAGCTTACGATCACTGGAAATCAGGCTATGAGCAATTCCCACCCGACATATGGATATAATAATCCGCTTCACGGATTAAACAACAATGAAATTTATAATTTGATGCAATATCTTGGGCGAGCGTAACGAGGTTACGTTATCCAACTGGTCAATGCTACTTCATTAGATTTGTACACTCAAAAATAAATAAGTAGCATTGACAAACGCAAATACTGCCAATGAAGCTATTTCATTCGATCATGTGCAACCAATTGGCGTAATGCAGGAAACGCAACCAGTGCAACCAAATGGCGTAATGCAGAAACCGCAACCAAGTCTTCCAACACAAACAGGCTATGCTCTGGATACCGGTTCAATTGCGAATGTTTTAACTGAACTCTTAGCTGCTCCTGCTGCAGCTGTGGCTGCTATCGGACATAACACTGCGAGCGCTAGCAACGAGATCTC
>NZ_JAWHNU010000145.1:0-551 GCF_032582135.1 Pseudomonas syringae group sp. J309-1
ATCCGAGGCGCCGCCGCATTCCTCCTTCTTGCATTGGAACAGCACTTCGCCGCCGCCTTGCGCGATCACGTCCTCATAGTTGCGAAGCACCTCCAGCGGCGAACGCTGGGCCGGCAGCACATAGGCGATGCGGGTAAGGGCGCCTTCCGCGTCGATCTTCTTGTCGGGAGCAAAAACGCGGTTGTTGTTCTTGTCGCGCGCGTCGGGATCCTGGCTCACCTTGAGCGGCGACAGCGGCAGGCTGAAGTCGGTATAGGCCAGCTTCTCATACGAGACGATGAAGGACCCTTCATAGCGCTTGACGAGGGCATTGTCGGAAGCGCCGTCAATGTCTGCCGTCGGGACGGTTGCGTCGGCGAAACTGAAATTGGTGGCGCCGACAAGCAATGAAAACGTTGCGGCCAGCAGTTTCGCGGCCAAAGCGAAGAAGCGCGTTCTCATGGTTCCCCCTCCCAGATGAGACGAGGCCAAGAAAATCACACATGGCGCTGACCGACAAGCAACAGCGCTTCGGGGCCTGCATCACAGCCCCAGCGCCTGAGAGAATGGAC
>NZ_JAWHNU010000146.1:0-550 GCF_032582135.1 Pseudomonas syringae group sp. J309-1
TGCTCGCTGACTTCTTCGCCAATCGTGTGCTTGCGGCAGCCGCAGACGCATGTCAGCTCATGTTCGGGAAGTTCGTGGATGATCTCGATACGTGGCAGATCGGCGGGCAGCGGCTTGCGTTTGCCGCGGCGCTTTATTGGGGCAACGGCTTCTTCATCTGAGGCTTCGTCGACTGGCTCGACGATGCTTTCTACCTCATTGAAGAGGGCCAGTTGCGGCGTTGCTGCATCAGCTGTTTGTTCGGACTTTCGTCCGAACAGGCGCTGAAGCAAGAGCGCATTCTGCTCTTCTAGCCGAACAATCTTTCCCTTATCCAACTGACGCTCGTCGAGCATCTGCCCAAGCATTTGCTTGAGCAGAACAGGATCATCTGGAAGATTTTCGGGCAAGGAATTCATGCCCTGGATTATACCGAATCAGGCTACGAATCGCGGTGTCAAAACTTGATGAGGACGGTTGCGCCAGAGGTCAAAGCCATCGAGTAACCAATTGAGTTCCTGGACGGTCAGAACGATCGCCTCGTCGGTGGCGTCAGGCGATGTTTTGAATC
>NZ_JAWHNU010000147.1:0-547 GCF_032582135.1 Pseudomonas syringae group sp. J309-1
AGGTATACCGCGTTATCGTTTATCGCGAGCAAGCTCGGCTCCCACAGATCCGGTGATGATCGTAGGAGCTGAGCTTGCTCGCGAAGAGCGAATAAGTGGATTGCATTGACGGCTTCGCGGCAAACCTCGCTCCAACAGGGTATGCGATCTTCTGTGGAAGCCGGGCTTGCCCGCGATAAGGCCAGCGCAGTAGGCAGGTATACCGCGTTATCGTTTATCGCGAGCAAGCTCGGCTCCCACAGATCCGGTGATGATCGTAGGAGCTGAGCTTGTTCGCGAAGAGCGAATAAGTGGATTGCATTGACGGCTTCGCGGCAAACCTCGCTCCAACAGAGTATGCGATCTTCTGTGGGAGCCGGGCTTGCCCGCGATAAGGCCAGCGCAGTAGGAAGGTATACCGCGTTATCGTTTATCGCGAGCAAGCTCGGCTCCCACAGGACCGGTGGTGATCGTGGGGGCTGAGCTTGCTCGCGAAGAGCGAATAAGTGGATTGCATTGACGGCTTCGCGGCAAACCTCGCTCCAACAGGGTATGCGATCTTCTGTGG
>NZ_JAWHNU010000148.1:0-547 GCF_032582135.1 Pseudomonas syringae group sp. J309-1
GAACCGGGCGCGGCCATCGCGTGCCCGGCCGGCATCGACGATCGCCAGGAACCGCAGCGCCTCAGGCGATGCGCAGCCCGCGCGGTCGCTTTCGCAGGCTGCAAGCTGCGCCAATTCGTCGGCCAGCTGGCGCTGCACCCCGCGCCATTTGTCATGCAGGCCGCCGCCGGCAAGCAGGTTGGTCGCCAGGCCGAACGGTTCGGTTGATTGTCTGAGCAGGGTCGCCGGGCCGGGCGACAGGAGCGCGGCGGCTTTCCGCTCCCCAATTGGCGCGGCCCCACCCAGGCCGAAGCCTAACACGACGGAGCGCAGCGCAAACGAGCGAAGCGAGAATCCCATGTGACACCCCCTGTCCGCTCATCGGCGGGTGGAGATTACACCGCGCACGCGACGGATCGTTTGATGCCGACAGCATCGCAACGACCCTTCGAATCGACTTAAGAGGTGGGAAATCCGGGCAGGAGGCTGAAGGGCGCGTGGCCCGGGTCCCGAAAACTTTACCGGTTTGTGAAACGAACCCGCGAACCTTTTTCCACCGCGAAACGCC
>NZ_JAWHNU010000149.1:0-546 GCF_032582135.1 Pseudomonas syringae group sp. J309-1
GGGTCAGCTCGTAGGAGACGACGAGATAGGGCATCCAATCGCCCTCGGCAAAGCCGTTCGTGTTGCCTTTTCCAGCTTTGATGTCGGCCTCGAGGTGCACGTCGGAATCCTTGGCCGGGCGCATCATCCCTTCCGGCTCCATCTCGATGGGCTGAAGATAGACCGCGCCGATCTCCATGCCGGCCTCGGAGTGAGGTGTGCCCACCGGGATTTCTTTCGCCAGAACCGAGCCGGACCCCATGGTCAGGAGAGCGAGTGCAAGCGCCGCTGTAATGGATTGCATGTTCATTAGCGTCCTCGATGCTTGTTTGCGCTGTAAGACAAGACAACCCCTGCCACGCATCGTCTGTCGGCGGCGCGCAAATACCTTACTGGAGAAGTCATGTTTTTCACTTGTCAGCTGCCCCACTCAAAGAGTCAAGCGAAAACAAAAATTTGCGATCCGGCTTTCGCGGCTGGCGTCGTAGACGAGGAATTGTCCAGCTGCGGCCAAATGGCGTTCGTTCATCGGTATTCAGACGGACATCAACTGCGCCCTTGGGCGAG
>NZ_JAWHNU010000150.1:0-546 GCF_032582135.1 Pseudomonas syringae group sp. J309-1
CCTAGCGATCTGTCGCCGCCCGCAAAGCCCGGCTCCGGACAGATCGCTAGGTCTCCGTTGACCCATTGCCTGTTGCGAGCGCACCGACACGGCCTCTTCGATGGGTGTATCTGGCCGAAGGACGGCTTCGCCTCAATCGCCTAAGGCGCAACAGCGCCGTCAAGACTTTCTTCCCCTGCCGGCTGCGCCGTCATTCCTCGCGCACCAAGAAAGTCCCTCCTTTGCTGTCTGAAGCCCTGCGGGTGCGCCGTCGATTGCCTCCGGCCGGGCGATCACCATCGAGGCCGCAATGGTGCGGGCTCGACAGGCAAATCCAAAGCACACTTCCCATGGCGACCATCGCCACCTTCAAGAAGACCGGCTCGAACGAGTACACCGGCGAAATCGTCACCCTCAGCGTCCAGACCAAGAACGTCCGCATCGTCCCCGAAGCCCGCGCCAGCGGCGAGAACGCCCCCAGCCACCGGGTCTTCGTCGGCCGCGCCGAGATCGGCGCCGCCTGGTCGAAGCGCTCCAACGAGGGCCGCGACTATCTCGGTCTCAAGC
>NZ_JAWHNU010000151.1:0-546 GCF_032582135.1 Pseudomonas syringae group sp. J309-1
GGCGTTGCGGCCGTGGCACCCGCGGCATTTCAACCCGACGGGCAACTCAGCAAAAACCTGTCAATCCATCGCGCCGGAAATATTTCGCTTTATCAGAAGTGCAACTCGGTTTATGGTTCGCCCGTCTCACCCGATCGAGGGGCGCTTGCGCATCGTCAGGAGTGTTGCGGTGAGATGGTGAGATGCGGTGGACGCCGATTGCGCAACTGACGAGTGCGCATGCGGCGGACGGTGAAGTCGTGTGCTTCCGCAGGGACGACAGCGATGTATGTGGCGTACGCGACGCTCAAGGCGCGCGTGCAGCTTTCGCGAAACTCAGGGTCCGAGCGGCAGGATGCAGCGAAGCCTTGACTTCTTAGCTACCGCTGCCGCCGGTCGTGCCGCGCACCACGCGCTTGACCTTGTCGGTGGTGTAGGTCTGGCCGCCGATCGAGAGCAGCGGCGGGGAGGCGGTGAGATCGACGGAGTCGACCATCCCCTGAATCTCGGTCGAGATGGCCAGGTCGTTGCCCTTGGAATCCTTGCCGGTCGCGGTCAGCGTGTAGG
>NZ_JAWHNU010000152.1:0-546 GCF_032582135.1 Pseudomonas syringae group sp. J309-1
CAGCCACGCGCATATCTGCCTGACTGATTGCATCTCGCAACCGGTTGTAGGTTACATAAACTGATTTTATATTGCAATCGGTTTTTGGAGTGCGCGTGAATGCCCTGCGCTGGGCTGCCCGATCAATCGGATTCTCGAGGCCCTGGGGGTGCGCTGTAGTCTGATCGTCATCGGCGACCTGATGTTCGGCAACCGCCGTCACTATAGTCGGCTGAGGCCGACGCCGCACACCGCCGCTCGGAGTACGGCCTCCTACTGGAACGCCGTCTCCGAGAAGCTGCGCAGCTTGCGTGAATGCAGCCGCTCCATCGGCATTTCGGCCAGCTTCTGCATGGCGCGAATGCCGATGGTCAGGTGTTGCGCCACCTGCCGCTTGTAGAATTCGGTCGCCATGCCGGGCAGCTTCAGTTCGCCATGCAGCGGCTTGTCGGACACGCACAGCAGGGTGCCGTAGGGCACGCGCAGGCGGAAGCCGTTGGCGGCAATCGTCGCACTTTCCATGTCGATGGCAATCGCGCGCGACTGGTTGAAGCGGCTGTACAGCGC
>NZ_JAWHNU010000153.1:0-544 GCF_032582135.1 Pseudomonas syringae group sp. J309-1
GTGCCGAGCAGGTCGATGCCGTTGTGAGCGCCGGTGACCTGGATGACCGGATCGGTGCCGGAACCGACATTGGCGGTGACCGTTGCGCCGGTCAGCGGATTGGTGATCTGCAGCGGATGGCTGCCGCCGATCAAATTGACGCCGTTGGCGAGACTGATGCCGTTGGCTTCGCTGTAGGTGCCGGTGCCGTGTTCGAGCACGACGTAGTCGCCTGCGCCTGCCGGATTCGCCGCGTGGAAGGCCGCGATCGAGGTGTACGGGTCGGCCTGGGTGCCGAGGTTGTGGCTCGTGGTGGCCGAGTTGTCGATGTAGAACACATGCGGGACGACGCCGACGTGGAAACTCTGCGGTCCCGACGTGAGCGGGCCGCCGGTGCCGGTGTGGTCGTTGTCGTTGATATTCAGCGTAACGGTGTCCGAGCCGGTGAAACCGCTGTCGCTGTTGTAGTTCAGCGTTGCCAGCGCGGTGTTGAGCTGCGCGATCGTGCCGGTGAGCGTAACGCTGTGGCTGCCGTTGTTGGTGGAACTGGCTAGGCCGGGGTTGT
>NZ_JAWHNU010000154.1:0-534 GCF_032582135.1 Pseudomonas syringae group sp. J309-1
TCAGGCTGGCGCGCAGCAGCTGCACGACACGGTGCGGCTTCGCGGCATATGCATTGAACACGGGTGAGACAAACCCGTATTCCTTGTCGGCAAGCGCCTGCTGCCCCTTGGCAGTCCACTCGACCTTGCCCCAGATGCCGTCATCGCGACCTTCCAGGGCTACGATCCAGCCAACGGCGGGCGTCTCCTTGCCGGTCTTGTTGAGCAGATCGATGGAATGGTTGATGTCGATCGGCAGCTTGCGGCCTGCCGGCAGCGAGGTCGCTATCAGCTTTGCGACATCGCCAAGCTCGTAGGGACCGCGACCATCGACGCCGGAGAACGTGCCGGCCGGCAGCAGATGAATGAACTCGGGAACGCCGCCAGCGGCGGTGCCGGCCAGCATGCTGTGGGTGATGGAGTTGAGGACCGTTTTCATCGGACCGACAATGGCCCGGCGCGTGCGCTGGTATCATGCCCGCCAAGGCGGGCAGGAATGGCTTTTCTCTACTGGAAGCGGCGAAGGAACCGGAAGACGATGTCGGCGATCATCTC
>NZ_JAWHNU010000155.1:0-534 GCF_032582135.1 Pseudomonas syringae group sp. J309-1
GCGCGCATGCGCGCCGACGCGCACATTGTCGATCACGGATACGTTGGGAACCAGCGCGACGTTCTGGAAGGTGCGGCCGATGCCGATCTCGGCGATCCGGTGCGGCGGCCGCGACAGGATGCTCTTGCCTTCCATCAGGATGTCGCCGGACGACGGCTGATAGAGCCGCGACAGGCAATTGAACAGCGTCGTCTTGCCGGCGCCGTTCGGCCCGATCAGTCCGAGGATCTGCCCATGGCGCATGTCGAACGACACGCCATTCAGTGCGATGATGCCGCCGAACACGACGCTGACGTCGCGAACCGCGAGCAAGGGATCATTCCCCTGCGCGAGCTGTGCCTGCGTCATCTCGTCTCGCCCGCCGTCTTCGAGCGGTGCGAGCGGTCCTGCGATGCGTTTCGCTGGACGTGATGGAGGCTATCTGATCCCCTCGGCCAAACGTGCAACTTTCCCTCCTACTCTGGTCTTTTTGCGTTCTTCTTTTTTGGATTGCGGCGCCATTCCAACGAGCGCCTGCTCGATGTTCCTTACCAT
>NZ_JAWHNU010000156.1:0-532 GCF_032582135.1 Pseudomonas syringae group sp. J309-1
AGCGCGGTGCGCCTCGCACTGCGTAACCTCATCACCCGCAGCAAGATCCCCTACATCTACACGCCGGTCTATGAGGGCGGCGAACGGACGCCGGGCGTGATTGCGATCGGCGAGACGCCGCGCTGGCAGAGCCGGCCGTCGATCCATTGGCTCGCCGAGACCAAGCGCGCCGCGCGCTGGTACCTGATCGGCAGCGATTATGTCTGGCCGTGGCAATCGCACCGCGCGGTGAAGCGCTACATCAAGGAGACCGGCGGCACGGTGGTCGGCGAGGAGTTCGTGCCGGTCGGCGAGGACGATCACGCGGCGCAGCTGGAGCGGATCCGTGCGGCGAAGCCCGATGTCGTGCTGATCTCGCTGATCGGCACCGACAGCGTGACCTTCAACCGCGCCTTCGCCGAGGCCGGGCTCGCGGCGACCATCATCGCGCTGGGCGCGGTGCTCTCGCTGGTGCCGGTGTTCGGCATCCTGCTGGTGCGCAACGAGAAGGTCTTTGCGGTCAAGTTCCAGAGCGCGGACGCCGGCGTGCAGG
>NZ_JAWHNU010000157.1:0-532 GCF_032582135.1 Pseudomonas syringae group sp. J309-1
TGCCAGGGCTCCGACCAGCACGCTCTCTGTCTCGGAAGCCACCATGCCGATCGTGATACGGCCGGCCATATTCTCCTCGCGCTGCATCATCTGCTGCCGGGCACTCGCGAGATCGCGCACGATGGGTAGAAACAGTCGGTGCATCATCCGGCCAGCGGCAGTTGGCGCCATACCGTGCGGGATGCGTTCAAAAAGCTTCTGTCCGAACTCATCCTCGAGCTTGGCTATCTGCATGCTCAGGGCCGGCTGCACGATATTCAACCGCTTGGCTGCCCGCGTGACAGAGCCTTCTTCGAAAAGCGCGATGAAGTACTGAATTTGCTTGAGATCCATATTCGGATGGGTATGAACGGTACCGCGTGCGGCATCAATCTTTGCGGTCCCTGCGACGATGGTCATGGCACCCCATGCCATCAATTATGAGACACAGCGGTTCCATCCCCGTCGGCGCCCGTGCTGGAAGTGCGCGAAAGCAGGTATCAGAATAAATTATTTTGTTGATCACAAAATAGTATTAGAAGTTATATCTTGC
>NZ_JAWHNU010000158.1:0-530 GCF_032582135.1 Pseudomonas syringae group sp. J309-1
GGTTCGCGGGGCTCGCTCGCCTGTTCGTTGTGCATCCCTCACGCTTGATCCGCTACGCAACCATCAACGGCTTGCCCGGCTTCATCACCATCGAGGATGGCCTCGTTCAAACGACCGCCCTGCAGATCGAGAACGAACGGGTCGTTGCGATCTTTGTGACTCGCAATCCCGACAAGCTGCACAACATCCCCGATGCGACGGAATTGATCGCACCTCCCGCGCGGCCGCATTGACGCGCAGAGAGCGCAACGGGGCCGCCACCACGACACGCACCGAATGATCTTCCTCGCCGACGCTCTCAGCGTCGAAGCAAGTTGCTCTCACGATCAATGCTTCGAACGGTGAAGGTCGTTTGAATAATGAACAGCCGAGCACGCGTCGCCTTGGGGCAGGTTGTAGGCGCGGTGCTCGGCTGTCAGGCCGCGCGGCGGTGCGGCCATCCCCGCAGGCTTCACTCACCCCCATGCGCGAGGCCGCCGGAGTCAGAGCTCGCCGGTGGCTAATTCC
The DNA here is from genome assembly GCF_032582135.1 of Pseudomonas syringae group sp. J309-1. Lineage (NCBI taxonomy): Bacteria > Pseudomonadati > Pseudomonadota > Gammaproteobacteria > Pseudomonadales > Pseudomonadaceae > Pseudomonas > Pseudomonas syringae group sp. J309-1. Next base: position 508 of record NZ_JAWHNU010000158.1, read on the forward strand.
GCGCGGTCGAATGGAGTGCGTTT
>NZ_JAWHNU010000159.1:0-530 GCF_032582135.1 Pseudomonas syringae group sp. J309-1
CGGTTGCCCTTGGCGATGACCGCTTCCAGTGCCGTGGCGGCCTGCTCGAAAGCGGTTCGCGCCTGGGCGGCGTCACCTCCGAGTTCACGGAGGCGAAGCCCGAGCCCAAGGAGCGCGTAGCCATAAGAATGGAGGTCGTGGCTGAGCTGGGGTGCGAAGGGAGGCGCGTCCGGTGGCAAGACACCATCGCGCCAAATGATCGCCCGCGCTTGTCCGCGCGCGATGAGGCGCCCACGGAAGCCTGCGGACGCGGCTAAATTGATGTCTGCGACAATAGCATCAGGCGTGGTTGGCATTGTCGATCACCTGATCGTACACGGCACCGATGAATGCGGCATGGCCGTCGACGCGAAGGCCGACTCCCCATTGGTTGACGGCGCCCGGATAAGCTTGAAGTGAGGCCGTGAGCATCGCTTCCGGAGAATTCCCGGAGAACGTGAAAAGCAGGTGCCTCACGCTCGCCGTCGGGATTCCGTGTTTGAGCTACGCATCGTCAATTGCGTCTGCCTACGGGAGATTGCCGAGTTCAA
>NZ_JAWHNU010000160.1:0-246 GCF_032582135.1 Pseudomonas syringae group sp. J309-1
CGCGAATGAATTCGCTCCTACCGGTAACTCGGGCAAGACGCAGAATCCTGTGGGACCGAATTCATTCGGGAGGCGGTATTTCAGGCAACACACAGGCTGTGGATGTACTGGCCCCTTCGCGAATGAATTCGCTCCTACCGTTTACTCGGGCAAGACGCAGAACCTGGTAGGACCGAATTCATTCGGGAGGCGGTATTTCAGGCAACACACAGGCTGTGGATGTACTGGCCCCTTCGCGAATGAATT
>NZ_JAWHNU010000160.1:346-526 GCF_032582135.1 Pseudomonas syringae group sp. J309-1
CGCTCCTACCGTTTACTCGGGCAAGACGCAGAACCCTGTGGGACCGAATTCATTCGGGAGGCGGTATTTCAGGCAATACACAGGCTGCGGATATACCGGCCTTTTCGCGAATGAATTCGCTCCTACCGGTAACTCGGGCAAGACGCAGAATCCTGTGGGACCGAATTCATTCGGGAGGCG
>NZ_JAWHNU010000161.1:0-525 GCF_032582135.1 Pseudomonas syringae group sp. J309-1
AACAGGGCGCCGAGGGCGAGCGCGATGCCGTAGGGAATGCCGGTCTGCTTGTCGTGCAGGCGGCTGAGCCAGGCCTGGGACGCCAGCGGATAGGGTAGCGGCCATTGCCGGAGCTGCAGCACCAGGACGGTCAGCGCGCCGCCGAACAGCGAAGCAAGCACCAGATAGGGGAGCAGATGCTCAAACCCGAACCAAAGGGCGGCCGCGGCCACCACCTTGGCGTCTCCGCCGCCGACCCAGCCCATCGCGAACATGCCGAACGCCACCACCAGGACCAGCGCGCCCCCGCCGGCATGGTTGAGGATTTCATGGACGCCCATCCCGGTCAGGGGCGCCAGGACGAAGAAGCCGGCCACCAGCGCCAGCGAGATCCGGTTCGGGATCGTCATGGTGAAGAGATCGCTCGCCGCCGCAAAGGCCATCAGGGCCGGAAACAGCATCAAGCGTGCGATGTCGAGGATCATGGAGTCATGCCGTCAAGCTGGAGCTGCGGTCGAGAGCGGACGCTAGCGGCCAATGGTGAAC
>NZ_JAWHNU010000162.1:0-525 GCF_032582135.1 Pseudomonas syringae group sp. J309-1
ATGCAGAAGCGGCTCGCGCCGTTTTGCTTGGCGCGCGAGGCGGCTTCCAGCACTTCGTCGATCGGCATCAGCTTTTCAGCCTCGACACCGGTGTCGTAGCGCGCCGCTTGCGGGCAGTACGAGCAGTCTTCGGGGCAGCCGCCGGTCTTGATGGACAGCAGCGTCGAGAGCTGCACGGCATTCGCATCAAAGTTGGCGCGGTGCACCTGCTGCGCCTGGAACAGCAGGTCGTTGAACGGCAGCGCGAACAGCGCTTCGATGGCTTCGCGGCTCCAGCGGGCGTTGGGATTCTGCCCGGGCGTGGGCGGCACCTTGGCGGCGTTCGGCACGAAGTTGAGCGGAGTGGATTGCATGAGGACTTCCTTCGAGTGATGCGTGGTTTCGTTGTTATGCGGGTCAGGCCGGCAGCAGCCAGTTCGGCTTGCGCTTGCCCAGGAAACTTTGCACGCCTTCGCGGCCTTCTTCCGAAGCGCGAATGGCGGCGATGCGTTCAGCGGTGTCGGCCAGGAGGGCGTCGTTGATCGC
>NZ_JAWHNU010000163.1:0-523 GCF_032582135.1 Pseudomonas syringae group sp. J309-1
CATCGCGCCGACAAGCCTGCCGCGCAAAGCCAGGGCATCCTCCCGGCTGGCATGCTCGATCTGGACCGAGAGACCGACCGCTTTCCCCAGTGGGTCGCCTGCAGCGGTGAGCAACAGCACGCTATCCGTGGTCGAAGGCGCCTCGGCGTGCTGGACAGTGAACCGCTGTGACGCGCCGATGAACAGGTCGACGATCTGTGCCGGCGTCACGGGTGCAATCGGCACTGGGGCCTCCGCTGCTGGCGAAACGGCGGCATCGTCATTGCCCTGCAGCTGCTGCACAACGGTATCGGTCACCGCCATAGCCGCATTGGTGAACGCAGCCGGCCCGGCCGGCATCGACCCCGGCAAGGCGGATCGAACGACGGCAGCGGCACTTCCTGCCGGCAGGGTGAGCCACTCGCTCTTGAGCAGCCTGGTTGAGCGCTGCGTCGCGAGATCCTGAACGCGCGAGATCGCTCGGCTGGCCGGCGAGCTGCCCAACGCTGTGAGGGTCGACGCGAAGTTCAACGCCGCGCCGAGG
>NZ_JAWHNU010000164.1:0-523 GCF_032582135.1 Pseudomonas syringae group sp. J309-1
GCCCTATGAGGCGACCGAGTCGATCGCCTTCATGCTCGGCAAGGCCCGTGCGCCGTTACGGCCCGCGCACATCAACGCCCAGTTCGCCCATGTCGGCGGCGGCTTCGGCGGCCGCGACCACACCCCGTTCGTGCTCTACGTGGCGCTGGCGGCAATGTTCTTCCCGGGACGGCCGGTGCGGCTGGCGCACGACCGCTACCAGCAGTTCCAGGGCGGCATCAAACGCCACCCGATCAAGATGCGCTCGCGGATCGGGATCGATCGCAAGAGCGGCAAGATCACTGCATTCGCCGCCGATCATGTGCTCGACGGCGGCGGGCTTGCCAACTTCTCCGCCAATGTCGCCACCGTCGCTGCGACCGCGGCGATCGGCATCTACGACATCCCGAAGGTCGCCGTCACCACTGTGGCGGTGCATTCGCGCGGCGTCACCGCCGGTTCGCTGCGCGGCTACGGCACGCTGCAGACCATGACCGCGCTGGAAGTGCTGATCGACGAGGCGGCGAGCGAGCTCAAGGTCGAT
>NZ_JAWHNU010000165.1:0-522 GCF_032582135.1 Pseudomonas syringae group sp. J309-1
CGTCGGCCGCAATCTGGAGGCGTAACGTCATGGCGCGGATGGTCACGACACGGCGCAAGGTGATCTCGACGGCAGCCGCCTGGCTGGTCGGCTTCCTGATCTTCTTCCCGATCCTGTGGATGGTGCTGGCGAGCTTCAAGACCGAACTCGAGGCGTTCGCGATTCCGCCATCGTTCCTGTTCTTCCACTGGACCACGGAGAACTACGTCACGGTGCAGGAGCGCAGCGATTATTTACACCATGCGCTCAACTCGATCATCATTGCAGGGGGATCGACCCTGATCGCGATGCTGATCGCGATCCCGGCGGCATGGTCGATGGCGTTCTCGCCGACCAAGCGCACCAAGGACGTGCTGCTCTGGATGCTGTCGACCAAGATGATGCCGCCGGTCGGCGTGCTGGTGCCGATCTACCTGATCTTCCGGACCGTCGGCCTGCTCGACACCCGGACCGGCCTGGTCTTCATCCTGTGCCTCGGCAATCTGCCGATCGTGATCTGGATGCTGTTCACCTATTTCAAGG
>NZ_JAWHNU010000166.1:0-522 GCF_032582135.1 Pseudomonas syringae group sp. J309-1
GGATTGGAAATACACCGATTTGCGCGCGCTGATGCGCGAGGTGCTGCCGCTGGCGCCTGCGCCGGATGCCGCAGCTCTGGGCCGCGCTGCTGCCGCCATCAAGCTGCAGGCGATCGACGGCGTGCGCCGCCTGGTGCTGGTCGACGGCGCGTTTGCGCCTGATCTGTCCGATCTCGGCAACCTCGACAAGGGCCTCGGCATCCAACCGCTGCGCGAAGTGCTCGACGCCGGTGACGGCGTGCTCTCCACGCAGGCCTTTGCGACCGACATCTCCAATCCGATGATCGCGCTGAACGGTGCGATGGCGACCGATGGCGTTGTCATCGAGATCGCCGACGGTACGGTGCTGGCGCAGCCGCTGCACATCGTGCACGTCGCATCCGGCACCGCCCCGGCCTCGATGTTCACGCGCTCGTTGCTGCGGCTCGGACGGGATGCCAATGTGACGTTGGTGGAGAGCTATCTCGCCGGCGAGGGCGCCAAGGCCTACCAGGCGTACGCCGGGCTGATCGTCGCGATCGG
>NZ_JAWHNU010000167.1:0-519 GCF_032582135.1 Pseudomonas syringae group sp. J309-1
GTTTGCACCCCCGATTGGTGCAATGCTCTGCCTCCTTACCCGTGCGCGGCGGAGACGTGATGCCGCGACTGAAACTCGGCAATCGCGTTCTCCTGCCGATCGAGCTTGCGCGTGAGAGCGTCGATCTCGCCGCGACGGGCCAGCGTGAGCTCCGCGAGATGCTCCTTAAACACCCGCTCGTCTGCTTTTGTCCAGCTCGATGCGCCATAGGTCTGGTGCCGGCGCTTCGCCCGATCTGTGATCGTCAGACGTTCGGCGCGTGCTGCGATCTGACGCTCGATGAGGCCGAGATGGCGCTGCGTCTCGGCTTGCGCGACTGCCATGTGCGCGAGCAGAACGCAGCTTTCCGGAGGGTCTATCATCGCACCGTCCCCGGGGGCCATAGCGGGAAGGCCGACTCGTCCGGCATGTAGTCATCCGGATGGGAGACGGCGGCGATGGATGATGTGATGTCGTCACCGGCGATCGCGCAGTCGATTAGCGCCGAATTGGTGCCAGCATGATTGCTCATGTCCGGCG
>NZ_JAWHNU010000168.1:0-518 GCF_032582135.1 Pseudomonas syringae group sp. J309-1
GCGCCGACCATCTCGCCCGACGCCATCTTGGGCAGCCAGCGCCGCTTCTGCTCTTCCGAGCCGTAGTTGAGGATGTAGTGAGCGACGATCGCGCTGTGCACGGCGACGCCGGTGGTCAGTTCCGGCACGGTGCTCTCGAGGTCATCGAGCACCGCCGCGTCATAGGCGAAGGTGGTCCCGAGGCCGCCATAGGCCTCGGGCACGCTCGGCAGCAATGCACCCATCTCGCCGAGCGCGCGCCAGGCCGAGCGGTCGACCAGCTTCTGCGCGCGCCATTTTTCGGCATGCGGCGCCAGGTCCTTGGCGAGGATTTTGCGGAACTGGTCACGGAAGGTGTCCAGCTCCTCGGTCATCCAGGACGATCGGTAGTGCATGTTATCCCCGTATCAGATGAGCAGACCGCCGCCGGCGACGATCACCTGACCGCTGATGTAGTTCGATTCCGGGCTGCAGAACAGATAGACCGCGTCCGCCGCCTCTTCCGGCGTGCCGCCGCGGCCGAGCGGGATCATCCGGCC
>NZ_JAWHNU010000169.1:0-514 GCF_032582135.1 Pseudomonas syringae group sp. J309-1
CTCCGTCGATCAGAGCCCGCTCCATGCCCCTTCAGAGCACTTTTCAAGAGATCATCAAACTCAATCCTGTTTCTTTTGAGCGCTTTGTTGAGCTCATTGATCCTCTCTGGATTGAACAAGCGCTGACATTAACGGGGACCGTATCGATTCGTCGCCGACGATTGCCTGCTGACCGCATCGTCTGGCTTGTGGTGGGATTGGCTCTGTTCAAAAATGAGCCGATTTGGCTGATTGTCCAGCAGTTAGGTTTGGCGCTCAATGATGGGAAAGTGCCCGCGCCAAGCGCCTCCGTTCAGGCTCGCCAACGATTGGGTGAAGCACCATTGGCGGCACTTTTTACACAATTGGCTGAGGCGTGGGGGCAAGCCAAACAACCCGCTACGGCAAGCTTTTTTGGGTTACGCAGCTTTGCCGTAGATGGTGTGGTGTGGTCCACGCTTGATACGCCTGAAAATCGTCAGGCTTTTGGTGGTGGGCGTACCCATTCCGGCGACGGTGCTTGGCCACAGGTGCG
>NZ_JAWHNU010000170.1:0-514 GCF_032582135.1 Pseudomonas syringae group sp. J309-1
GTGCATGGCCAGGTTGTTGCCGACGGGATCCCTATGCTCCTGTCCTTGCGCGATGAGGACTTCGGCCAGCGCCACTTCATCACTAGCGACCCCAACGGGGGTGCTGATCGACATCATCAAGCCGATCCCGGCCAGCGCGGAGTTCGCAGCCAGCTATGTTACCGGGGATTCGCCGAGGTAGCGAAATCGACCGCAGACAAAGCCTTGCGGACCTCCAGGCTGCCGGGAACGCGACGGAAGCCAATCGAGGCGTTGAGCCGAAGCGCCGCAGTATTGGCGTCGAGGTTCGTTGTCCGCATCGTCGTGATGCCCGACATTTGCGCCGCAGCGATCAGGCGCAGCTTGAGCGCGAGGCCGACATGCCTGCCGCGCCAGTCGGGCAACACGCCAGTGAAGTAGGAATAGATCTCCTGGCCCAAAGCGTGGCCGATGGTGAGGCCGACGGGTCTGCCGTTAAACCCGGCAACAACGACCCATTCCGGTCGCGAGGCCGGAGTCTCGCGCAGTACCGAAA
>NZ_JAWHNU010000171.1:0-511 GCF_032582135.1 Pseudomonas syringae group sp. J309-1
GCCTTGAACAGGATCTGCCATTGTGCGAGCGCGACCTGCGCGCCCGGCAGTCGCTGCCAATGCGCCGCCTCGAAGGTGACGGCCCAATCGACGCCGGCCTCACGCGTCATCCAGGCTTTCAGGGCTTCGATAGCCTTGGCGGCATCGCCGGCATCGTGGAGGAAACGCACATGCGACAGGCCCGTTTGCCGCTCGACAAAGGCGATCAATGCCCGATCGTCGTTGTTCGTCACGATGCCGAGGTTCCAGGCCGCGATCCACAGCGCCTGCAGTTTGGCCGCATACTTGCCTTCAAGGCGCTTTCGAGAACCCACCGAAGCGGGTTTGAAGCCGCCGCGCCGCAGCTCCTGAACAACGTTGTTCTGCTCGACCGACGACATGTCCCGCAACGAGCGTTTGCCCGTCACGCGTTCATAGACGTCGCGGATCGTATCGTCATCGAGACCAAGCTGTTTCTTGGCAACGTGGATTGCTGCGGTGGCGCTCATGACAGCGCCCTCTCGATGTCGAT
>NZ_JAWHNU010000172.1:0-511 GCF_032582135.1 Pseudomonas syringae group sp. J309-1
GATCGGCATAGGCAAGAGCAACCTTGCGTTGGCGATCCGGCTCTAGGCCGGCCAGCTGTTCAAGGCCGCGTTGATTGTCCGCCTCGGGCTTGTCACGCAGCACGTCGAGCACTTCCGGCCGCAGCTTGGAGCCAATGAACTGCGCGCGCTCGATGGCACGTCGCGACAACCCGAGATCGTCAAGAGCTTGCGCGAAGAAGTGACCTTGAGCCGTTTCGGCCAATTCCGCCAAGTTGGCGGAATTGGAAAACTGAGGGTTCCCACGAGCGAGCTTGCCGTGTTCTTCCTCCCACAGCCTGCGGTATTCAATCACATGCAGGGCGCGGTCCAGCTTAGACAGCTCGTCGCGGAACAGGTTCTCCTCAATCTCGATGCGTCGTGCGCCAGCCTTGTCGAGCTTGCGCACCAAGGCATCGACCTCGGTGAGGCCGTGGAGGTCGTGTCCGCGATACCTCGTCGCGCCCGCAGCGAGGGTGTATGGGCGTTCGCCGTTGGGCGTGCGGTACACGTT
>NZ_JAWHNU010000173.1:0-510 GCF_032582135.1 Pseudomonas syringae group sp. J309-1
GTCTCGCCCTGGGCATGGCACCACACGCTGTATTGGCGAAAGGAGCTCGTCCAATTCCGCGCGGCGAGTTGAGCCCCGTCGACAGTTCGACGACTTGGGGCGCCTGGTGGTCGAATGGCCACCGGGCTTCTCTGCGTTGCTGGTTCACAGGTAGCCCTTCGGCAAACCGGCGATTGTTAACCGAAGCCGTCTGTCGCGCACTGACCAGTCACGGCCGTAAGCGCCGCCTCAACGGGGGCAGCGGCGGCAGTTCCGTGTCTTGAATGCGCTGCAGGCGGGGTTACGCGTCTTGATCTCCGGTAATCGCTCGATAAACTGTGCCGACCTTTCCGATCGTGCGAATGCTTTGGAGATCGAACGAAGGAAGAGACCATGGTTGAGGTTGGCCGCGGGCTCGACGCGAAGCTGGCGCCGGATCGGGATGATTATTCGCTGATGGTCGCACGAGCGAAAGCGCTTGTTCCGACCTTGCGTGAACGGGCCGCGCGAACCGAAGAGCTGCGCCTGACT
>NZ_JAWHNU010000174.1:0-509 GCF_032582135.1 Pseudomonas syringae group sp. J309-1
CAACCGTCGGCCGACAACGCGCCTTGGGGATAAGCTGTGAATCGTCTCGTGCTATTGGGGACCGCCCCTATCGTGCCATCGGGGACCCGATCCTCGTGCTATCGGGGACCGGAATCGTCGATTCCAGTCTTCGGTTCAGTAGCTTGCGGCCCCCGTAACTTATCTAACCTAGATTCCTTCGGAATCTTTCTAACGCGACCGCGGTTTTGCACGCCTGCGGATAACCGGCAGGCCCTGCTCCGGGGCGCGTCATGATAGTCGCGCTCCTCAATCAGAAGGGCGGCGTGGGCAAGACAACGCTCGCTCTGCATCTCGCCGGCGAGTGGGCGCGCCAGGGTCGGCGCGTCACCCTGATTGACGCTGACCCGCAAGGCTCCGCGCTCGATTGGTCGCAGCAGCGCGCCCGTGAGCGCTTGCCGCGCCTGTTCGGCGTCGTCGGCCTGGCGCGAGACACGCTCCACCGTGAAGCGCCCGAGCTGGCGCAGGACGCCGATCACATCGTCATCGAC
>NZ_JAWHNU010000175.1:0-508 GCF_032582135.1 Pseudomonas syringae group sp. J309-1
CGACGTAGGTCATCCAAAACTCCGAAACGATCCACTTTTTCTGGGGTTGCGTAGCGCAGGAATACCGGAGCCGCAAGGGAAGCCGGCCCCGAAAAACACCTGCATTCTGGCGACCCTGCCAGCCGGTTTTGTTGGGAGCATGATCCTATCGCGCGTCCGGCCCCACAGTCCGGATCATGCTTCGGCCGAAATAACAGACGTGAGATAACTACTCCTTACCGGCTTGCAAATTGCTCCCTTGCAAATCCTCGTACAGCTCGCGCGCCGAACTGGCATCGCCGCGCCGCTCGGCAAAGCCGATCACCTTGAGCACCCGGACGCTGTTGTCGAGCGCAACGGTGATGACATCGCCCGGCTTCACCGCATGGCCCGGCGATTTCTCGCGCGTGCCGTTGAGGCGGACATGACCTGATGCGACGAGCTCGGCCGCGCTGGTGCGGGCCTTCACCACCCGCGCGTGCCACAGCCATTTATCGAGCCGCTGTCGATCCAAGCTTCAGACCAGGGT
>NZ_JAWHNU010000176.1:0-506 GCF_032582135.1 Pseudomonas syringae group sp. J309-1
GTACAGGCTCGCCTTGATGACCGCGACCTTGGTGTTGTCAGGCACCAGCAGCGCCGGTATGCCGCCGATCGCCGCGAAGGCGCCAACATGAGCGCTGATCCAGTCGGCGAGCCCCTGCGTCCCCGTCGCCTGCGCGTAGGTAAAGCGCGAGGCGCCGAGCACGGCGACGAAGATCTGCGCCATTCTGCGCTCACCGGTGAGACGATCGACCACCACCGGCACGCCGTCGCCGGCATAGTCGACGAACAGCTTGTCGCCGGCTGCGTGCGCCTGGCGCATCGTCACCGACAGGCGGCCCTCCCAGGCGCGGTAAAGCTCACAGAAGCGCGAGTACCGGTATCCGTCGGGTTCGGCGGCGATGTACTCCTCCCACAGGATCGACAGCGTCACGTGCTTGCGCTTGAGCTCGCGGTGCACGGTCGTCCAATCAGGTTCGGCGATGCGGCGGTGACCCTGCCGGTTGCCATTGCCGGTCTTGGCGAACAGGCGGAGTTCCAGGGCCGCGT
>NZ_JAWHNU010000177.1:0-504 GCF_032582135.1 Pseudomonas syringae group sp. J309-1
CCAAGGGGTCGAGCGGCAGTTGGCCGCACGATCGTTGACCGATTTAGAACGTGAAGAGGTGATTAGATGGGGTTTGGTGAGCAAACCGGCTCGGCGATAGTTGCGCGTCCTGAGATCGGATCCGTATCGGACCATCTGCTACTGCGCGAGTTCAGTCACCGAATAAACAATGAGTTGTCGTCAGCCATCAGTCTTATTTCGCTCGCGGCAAAGCGTAGTCAAAACAGTGAGGTGCAAGCGACGCTTGCTGCCGTGCAGGATCGGCTTCAAGGCTACGCTAGTGTCCATCACTCGTTGCAGATGCCGGAGTGCAGCACGACTGTCGAACTGACGAGCTACCTTCATAAGCTGTGTAAGGCTCTCTGTCGTTCGAAGCTTGAGAGCCGGAAGATTGAGCTGGCATTGTCTCTCTGTCCCGTGTGGATCACTTCCGAACGTTGCTGGCTATTGGGAATGATCGTGTTTGAGCTAATTACGAATTCTGCGCGGCACGCGTTCCTGAGC
>NZ_JAWHNU010000178.1:0-501 GCF_032582135.1 Pseudomonas syringae group sp. J309-1
GTTGACGATTTCCCGGATCGGCCGGCTCGGTCCCTGGCGTCAGCGCTGCCGAGCGACTATCGCGATCACCGCTGGCTTTCTCGCTCTGACCGCGCACGATCGTCTTAGAGTGACGGCCCTCGTGGCTGAAGGTCGCGCGTGACCCCTTCACATAGCCCGGCAGAGTGAGATCGGCCGGCGCTCGCTTGGCACCTGTGCGTGTGATGACAACACCGCCGACGCCATCGCTCATCACCAGGGCGTGCCGCTGGCGCGCGCCTTTCTCGATTGCGGAGTGTCCCGTCTCACCGAGATCCAGCGCGTAGCGGGGAAAGGGCTTGCCTGTGTCGATCTCGGTCCGCACGTTCAAACCGAATGGCGCGACGATGCGCTTGACGGCATCTTCCAGCGGTATGTTGGTGAACTCGCCTGGCCCCTCGGGCACGGCAGCGCAATCGATCAAGTCGCCGGCCTTGTCCTCCCCGGATATGCTGACCTCCGCATGCTCCTCGTCGAGATTGG